>CAZPPN010000110.1:0-6652 GCA_964588425.1 uncultured Ruminococcus sp.
GAACAGCTTTCATCATTCGGCGTCCGTGCGATCTCTTACGCTTGTGACGTTTCAAATTTCGACGAATCTGCTGTAATTGTAAAACAGATAATTAACGATTTCGGAGACATCGGCATACTCGTGAACAACGCGGGTATTACAAAGGACAAGCTGATTATGCAGATGTCGGAATCCGATTTCGATGATGTTATAAATATCAATCTCAAAGGCGCGTTCAACATGACTCATCATGTCAGCCGTCAGTTCATCCGCAGAAAAGCCGGCAGAATCATCAATATCACATCCGTTGCCGGACTTATCGGAAACGCGGGACAGGCAAACTATGCCGCATCAAAGGCAGGAATGATCGGACTTACAAAATCAACGGCA
The DNA here is from genome assembly GCA_964588425.1 of uncultured Ruminococcus sp. Classification (GTDB taxonomy): domain Bacteria; phylum Bacillota; class Clostridia; order Oscillospirales; family CAG-272; genus UMGS1696. The sequence goes on from CAZPPN010000110.1 coordinate 370, forward strand.
AAGGAACTCGCACCGCGCGGTATTAACGTCAATGCGATCGCTCCCGGCTTTGTTGATACCGATATGACAAAGAATCTCCCCGACACTTCCGTGCTCAAGGATTCTATCCCCCTCGGCAGAATGGCTGACGCTGATGAAATTGCCTCTCTCGCTGTATTTCTCGCTTCCCCTGCCGCTGCATACATCACCGGTGAAGTCATTCGCATTGACGGCGGACTCGCTATGTAACGCTGATATTTGAGATAATTGAAAGGATAATTATGGAACACAGAGTTGTTATAACCGGTATGGGTGTTGTTTCCCCCATCGGTTCAAGTATGGATAAATTCCGCGAAAACCTTCTCTCCGGTTACTGCGGAATTTCATACATCACAAAATTCGACACGACCGATTTCAAGGTAAAAGTTGCGGCTGAGGTTCGCGATTTTGACCCGCTTGAATATATGTCAAAAATCGAAGTCAACAAGACCGACCTTTTTACTCAGTTCGCTGTCGGAGCTGCTGATCAAGCGGTACGTGACAGCGGAATCATCGGAAATGTAGATCCACTCAGATTCGGTGTATATTTCGGTTCAGGTATCGGCGGATTCCACACATTCACATCTGAATATGACAATCTTCTCAACCGCGGTCCGGGACGTGTTTCTCCGCACTTTGTCCCCAAGATGATTTCCAACATCGCCGCCGGTCAGATTGCCATCAGATTCGGTGCGAAAGGTCCGTGCATCTCGGTTACAACTGCCTGCGCTACCGGTACAAACTCAATCGGTGAAGCATACCGCGCGATCAAGCATGGTTATGCCGACGCTGTAATCACAGGCGGATCTGAAGCATCCCTCGAACCTCTTTCCGTTGCCGGATTCACTACCTGTATGGCGCTCACTCAGTCTGACGATCCGAACCGTGCGTCAATCCCGTTTGACAAGGACAGAAGCGGTTTCGTAATGGGTGAGGGTGCAGGTGCGCTGGTTCTCGAATCCTACGAACACGCTATTGCACGCGGTGCTAAAATTTACGCTGAAGTTGTCGGATACGGCTCAACCTGCGATGCGCATCACGTTACCGCTCCGAATCCCGAAGGCACAGACGGCGGACGCGCGATCTCCATTGCAATGAAAGAAGCAGGATACACCGCTGACGACTGCGTTTACATCAACACACACGGCACAAGCACCCCCATGAACGACTCCACTGAGACAAAGGCTATCAAGCTCGCTCTTGGTGAAGAAGCTGCATACCGTGCTCACATCAGCTCCACCAAGTCTATGACAGGTCATATGCTCGGTGCGGCAGGTGCTGTTGAAGCTATCGCATCCGTTATCGCACTCGAAAAAGGAATCGTTCCCCCGACAATCAACTACAAAAATCCCGATCCGGAATGTGATCTTGACATAACACCCAACGAGGCAAAGGAAGCTGATCTCACACTCGCTCTCTCAATTTCACTCGGCTTCGGCGGACACAACGGATGCATCGCTCTCCGCAAATTCAGCGAATGAGGAGGTTCTGAATGAACAAAGAAGAAATCAAACAGCTTCTTCCTCACCGCGATTCGATGCTCCTTGTCGACGAAGCCGAGCTGATCGACGGCAAATCTCACGGAAAGATTCACATCAAAGGTGACGAATGGTTTCTGAACGGTCATTTTCCGGACCATCCTATCGTTCCCGGCGTGATTCTCTGTGAAATGCTGGCTCAGTCTGCCTGCGTTTGTCTTTCCGATCAGATGAAAGAGGGTATTCTTCCCTTCTTCAGCGGACTTGACAAGGTACGTTTTCTGCGTCCTGTTGTTCCGGGCGATACACTTGAAACGGAATGTGAAATCACACGTGTTCATCATCCGTTCTATTTCGCGAAAGGTGTAGGGCGTGTAAACGGACAGATCGCGGTTAAGGCAGAATTTTCATTCACTCTGACAGGCGGAAATGATGGAGGTACTTCCAATGGATAATGCAATCCCTCAAAAAAAATGCAAAAAATGCGGTGCTGAGGTATCGGAATCAAAGCTCGCGGCGTGTGATCAGATCTGCCCTTCCTGCGGCGGATATTTCAGAATGACAGCCCGCGAACGCATAGAGCTTATTGCTGACGGCAACTCATTCCGCGAACACGACACAAATGTTGTCAGCCGCGATGTACTTAAATTCCCAGAATACACAGAAAAGCTCGAAAAATCCAGAGAAGCAAGCGGCGAGAACGATGCTGTTATTACCGGTGTCTGCAAAATCAAAAAGAAGCCGTGCGCGATCTTTGTCATGGAATCCGCGTTCATGATGGGCAGTATGGGCGTTGTGGTAGGTGAGAAGATCACAAGAATATTCGAATACGCGACTGAGCACAATCTTCCCGTTGTCGGATTTATCTGTTCCGGCGGCGCGAGAATGCAGGAGGGTGTTCTCTCTCTCATGCAGATGGCTAAAGTAAGCGCGGCGGTAAGATGGCACAGCAATGCAGGACTTTTCTTCCTTGCTGTTCTCACGGATCCCACAACCGGCGGTGTTACTGCGAGCTTCGCTATGGAAGGCGACATCATTGCTGCCGAACCGGGCGCACTCATCGGATTTGCAGGACAGCGTGTTATTGAGCAGACAACAGGTCAAAAGCTCCCCGAGGGATTCCAGAGAGCAGAATTCCAGCTCAGCCACGGTTTTGTCGACATGATCATCAGCCGAAAGAAGATGGCTGACACGATCGCTAATCTTCTCGCACTGAACACAAGGAGGAATAACAAATGAGCGCTTTTGAAAAAGTAACACTTGCCAGAGCCTCCGACAGACCGATGGGTACTTATTACATCGAACAGCTCATCGACGATTTCATTGAGATCCACGGTGACAGACGTTTCGGTGATGACGGCGCGATCGTATGCGGAATCGGTTATCTTGACGGAACTCCCGTAACCTGCATTTCCATGAACCGCGGCGAATCTCTTGAAGACAGAATCAAGAGAAACTTCGGCTGCCCGTCTCCCGAGGGATACAGAAAAGCTCTCCGCGCGATGAAGCAGGCTGAAAAATTCGGACGTCCCGTTATCTGCTTTGTCGGAAGTCCCGGAGCTTACTGCGGAATCGGCGCCGAAGAAAGAGGTCAGGGACAGGCTATTGCAGAAAATCTCTGGGAAATGTGCGCGCTAAAGACTCCGATCATCTCCGTTGTAACGGGTGAGGGCGGAAGCGGAGGAGCACTTGCTCTCAGCGTTGCGGACAGGATCATCATGTTCGAAAATGCCGTATATTCGGTAATCTCTCCCGAGGGTTGCGCTACAATCCTTTGGAAAGACTCATCGAGAGCACCGGAAGCCGCAGAGGTTCTTAAGCTGACAGCGGACGATCTCCACCGCCTGAAGATAGCTGACAGCGTGATTCAGGAGACATACAAAACTCCAGACGAAATCACAAACAATCTTCGCGACAAGCTGATCGGCGAGCTGAGAGCGTTGGAAAAGATCTCCACACCGCGGCTTCTCGCGTCAAGATATGAGAAATTCAGAAAAATAGGTTCGGTTTCTCAGGGTTAACATAATAAAAAAAAGATCCTTACCGCATTTCAACGGTAAAGATCTTTTTTGTTACAATCGACACAGAATTCATCCTGCCAAGCGAAAGCATTTCAGCAGGAACTAATCTTCCACGTGACCCTCCGGTACGGAAAGCGGCATTGAAGTCATATCGCACAATCCTTGTTTACGGTTAATTCTCCGCTCCGGAATCAATATGGCGAATCATAAGATCAACAAATTCATCAACAGGATAAGCTCGGTTATAGACGGAAGTATTCACAAGGTTACCGATAGGCTCAGTCCATTTTTCATCAATTCCGGCTGTACCAACGATCATACCAATAACAGAGCCTGCCGTAGCACCGTTGCAGTCAGTATCAAAACCGCACTGTACTGCAAGACCAATTGTTTTTGTATAATCTTTTTCACCCCAGAGAAGTGCGGCTGTGACAAGTTCTGCATTCGCAAATGTATGAACAGCAACATGTCGATCATGTTCGTTATTTCGAATCATAAAATCATTGTAGAATTCATACCAATCCACACCGCTGTGATATGTATCCAGAACGCCCTGCAGCTTTTCATACAATCTGGATGTAGCCGGAATCTGTGACATACCGCAAAGTATAACAGTCTCCACATCATCGCTGACCATAGCCGCTGCATTCATTGCTGCCACATACATTTCACCGTAGATACCGTTTTTCACATGAGAAACACGTGCATCCCGCCATGCCATTGAAGCGGCTGTTTCAGGATCACCGGGGTTTATATAACCGAAGTAATCACCGCGGATCTGAGCACCGATCCATTCTCTGAAAGGATTCTTATAAAGCGCGGTACCCGGTGCATAATAACCGGCGATCATGTTGCGGTAAGCTATTTTTTCAGCGGTTGCATAACAATACATTACCTGAGAATGTTTCCAGGTATCACACACATTGTCGGACGTAAAGTTTCTGCCGTAATTTTCCACAATTCTGGAAGCCATAAATGTATAATTTGTATCATCGTCTCCGGGGAAACCGTTTGTCAGCATATCTGCATATGTACGACTGCGTAAAGGAAATTCGATTTTATCTCCGACAGGCCCATCAACATCTTTTTTGGTTATATAACGATGCATCGGCCAGTTATCCGTTTCCTTGAGAAGCAGTTGCAATTCATTGGTTTTGATACATTCAATCGGCTGTCCGAGCATACATCCGCATACACGCCCAAGCCATGCACCTGTCAGTTTATCACGAAGAATTTCATTCTGCGGCAGATTATTCGAGAAAACGGACGCACGCTCAACCCGTAAAAGTCGGATTGCAGATATATCATCGGGTTCCACATATGGATAATCCTGCCGCTGAGGAGCGTTGTACATCATCTTATACAGAATATCCGCCAATGCTTCTTTATCTGCATCTTCTTTATACTGAGATACCGCTTCAACAATTCCGCGAATATGTTCTACATCTTTTCCTTCATCTAACGCTTGTCTAAAGTCTGTCATCAGGTCAGGAGCATATGACTCCCAAAAACTCAGATTCTGATATGACGGGATCGGACTGTCCTGATAACGCATTTCATCAACAGAACGACGATCTGACAAATCATTGAGCCAATCCATCGATACGTTAAAAGTTTTGGCAATGTTAATCATATTGTCAATATCAGGAAACGCAGTTCCGTTTTCCCAGCGCTGAACTGCTTGTCTGGATACATGAAGTTTTTCTGCGAATTTTTCCTGAGAACATTTGTACTGATGACGTACTAAATATATTTTATCACTTAACATATCATAATCCTCCGGGCTACAGCCAATAAAGTGAATACTGATTAAGGGTTTTCTCTGAAATTCCCATGCAAATCCGGAAATTTCAACAAGAGTATCCCTCTTTAATATTGTAACATAATTCCCTGCAATTCACAAGCAATCAGTAATAGCAGGATTTTGTACAGTGCTGTTCACACTTATGGCTCAGCAGTCATAACTGATTTCTTTCGGTTATGAGGTTACTCTACTTTGAATAATGATAAAAATACACAAAATCGCCGTTGCTGTATTTTTGTTTTATGCCTGCGCGAGAGCCTGATCGAGGTCTGCGATGATATCTTCCGCGTCCTCGATGCCGACTGAGAATCTGACAAGTTCGGGAGCAACACCGCATTCGATGAGCTGTTCGTTAGTAAGCTGGCGGTGTGTTGTGGATGCGGGGTGAAGCACGGATGTTCTCGCATCTGCTACGTGTGTTACGATTGCAGCGAGACTCAGGCTGTCCATGAACTTGACCGCAGAATCACGTCCGTCCTTAAGTCCGAATGCCACTACGCCGCTTGAGCCGTTCGGCATATACTTCTGAGCGAGATCGTAGTATTTGTTGGACTTGAGTCCGGGGTAGTTGACCCATGATACCTTCGGATGGTTCTCAAGATATTCAGCCACCTTCTGAGCGTTCTCACAATGTCTCTTGACGCGAAGTTCGAGTGTCTCGAGTCCGACACCGAGTAGGAACGAATTGAACGCTGAGGGGATCGAGCCGAGGTCACGCATAAGCTGAGCTGTGCATTTTGTGATATATGCCGCTTTACCGAATTTTTCGGTATATGTTACGCCGTGGTAGGAATCATCGGGTGTGCAGAGTCCGGGATATTTATCGGCATGAGCTGTCCAGTCAAAGTTTCCGCTGTCAACGATAACGCCGCCGACACTTGTTGCATGACCGTCCATGTACTTTGTTGTGGAGTGAATAACGATATCGGCTCCGAATTCGAAAGGACGGCAGTTGATAGGTG
>CAZPPN010000111.1:0-6572 GCA_964588425.1 uncultured Ruminococcus sp.
ATCTACGACGGCGGTGCGGGCGGTGTCAAGCTCAACGGCGGTGCGTACGGTTCACCCGAAAATACTCATGTCAAGAACTGTACTGTCTCCGACTGCCGTATCGAGCATTGCGGAAGACGTTACTATGCGGCGTGCGGTGTGCTTCTGATGAACGGATACGACTGTGAAATCTCGCACAACGAAATCTGCGACATCTACTACACAGGCGTTTCTGTCGGCTGGAACTGGGGCTACTCGCCGAGCATTACAAAGAATATTCTCATCACCAAGAACCACATCCACCACCTCGGTCAGGGCAAGCTCTCCGACATGGGCGGCGTATATCTCCTCGGCCCTCAGGCAGGCACAGTTGTATCGAACAACGTGATTCACGACATTAAGTGCAAGGAATACGGCGGATGGGCGCTCTACACAGACGAGGGAAGCTCGCACATCAGACTTGAAAATAATGTCTGCTACAACACATCTTCAAACAGCTATCACCAGCACTATGGCGCGAACAATCTCGTATGCAACAATGTATTCGCGTTCAGCACGGACAAGGAAGGCGCGCTCAAAGTTTCACGTTTCGAGAGACACACATCAATCGCGTTCATAAACAACATCATCTATACCGACAACGTCCAGATGTTCGCACATTCTCCCGATCATATCGCAGCAGGAACGATCATCTCTGACCGCAACGTATACTTTGATGTGTCCCGCGAGCCTGTATTCAAAAACGACGAACGCATGACAACTCTCGATCAGATCAGATCGTTCGGTATGGACGAAGATTCTGTCATCGCAGATCCGAAATTCAAGGATCCCGCAAACTACGACTTCTCGCTTGAAGCTGACTCCCCTGCAATCGCACTCGGATTCAAGCCGATCGACACAAGCGATGTCGGTATAAGAAAATAATTATCCTGTGCGAAATAAAATCGGGCATGAAGTATTTTTTGAAATTTGAGTACAATGCACGACAATTGATATATTAAACAAACTGTTTTTTGAATAATAATTCCAAAAATTTGATAAATTACTCTTGAAATTTAATTCAGCAGCAGTTATAATATAACAAACACAAAATACCGAAAGGATAATTTACCATGGATCAGATCAAAGAAAAAATCGAAGAAATCGGTGAAAAGCTCATGAAGGACGACGACCTCAAGGCACGTTTCAAGAAGGAACCCATCAAGGTTGTTGAAGAGCTCATCGGCATCGATCTTCCCGACGACAAGATCGAAAAGATCATCGACGGAGTAAAGGCAAAGATGACACTCGACAAGCTCGACGACGCATTCGACGCGCTCAAGAAGCTGTTCTGATAACAGATGAAAAACCCGTGAAGACCGATTTTCGGAAAACTTCACGGGATTTTTTTATTCGGTTGATTTTTATCCGACGGAATCAAGATACGCCTTGATTTTTTTCATATCGCGGAGCATATCTTCCTTTTTGGATGCATCACGCAGAAGCGCCGCAGGATGGTACACCGCAGTCATGGCAAACGCTCCCTTGCGGACAATCTCGCCGTGTTCTCTGGTGATCCTGTAATCCTGTCTTATCAGGCGCGCGGCTGAGATTCTTCCGAGACACACTATTATCTTCGGGCGTATCAGCTTTACCTGCTCTCTGAGATATCCGATGCAGGCGTCGCCCTCTTCCGGAAGCGGATCACGGTTATGCGGCGGACGGCATTTGAGGATATTGGCGATGTACACCTCTTCTCTCTCGATACCGACCGCTGTGAGATACTTGTCAAGAAGCTGTCCTGCCGCGCCGACAAACGGGATACCTGTCGCATCCTCTCGCTCTCCCGGTGCTTCACCAACAAACATGAGGTCTGCTGATGTATTTCCGACGCCGAAAACGAGATTCGTCCGTGTTTTGTAAAGCGGGCAGGCGGTGCAGGCTGAACATTTTTCGTACAGTTCGTTAAAATCCATAATCCTCCGATCAGCGTGTCGTTTTCCGATGATTATCAATAATCAATAACGACCATTGCGCGCATATCAAGTTTATCAATTGTATAAGAAAGAACGCCGTTCTCATACTTATAAGGGATATCGGCTCTCTCGGGTGCGAAGTAAACTTTCTTCGGCCCGCGATCAAGTCTGAGGGAAACATCAATGCCGTAAAGCGGAATGATATCCTCGATTACTTCAACATTCGCTCCTCTCTTGACAGGGGACGCATATAGAACATGGTTCACAAGACGGCTTTCCGCTTTCTGATCCATGAGTGTGACAACACCCTGCGCCGGGAGATTTGTTGTGAGTGTCTTATTTTCGCCGAGAATTTCGTCGATCATATGCTGTACAAGGAGCTTTGTGATGAGATCTCCGTATTCAGCGTAACCCCAGAACAGCTCTGACGCGATATATCCACCGTTTTCTCCGATTGTTGCCGCAGGATAGTCCACGGATTTATCGTTCGGTGTATGGCGGTGGGATGAGAACGCAAATGTTGTACGGTTGAAATACGGATCCTCGCGCTTCATTGTCACTTTCGCATCATCATGCGCGGTGATGTTATAAGACTGTGGATAGATCACAAAAGATGTATTTCTGAGACATCCGACATCAAACTGCGGGATGAAGTATGACGGTGTGAACTCGGACTTTCCGCCGAAATCGCATCCGAGATCAACGGCGAAATTGTCTTCTTTATCGAGACCGCTGAGACCCGTTGCGAGAATCTTTCCACCTGCCGCGGCGAATTTCTGTACTTTTTCGGTCAGATAACCGTCAAGCTTTACGATATCGGGAAGAATCAGGAGCTTATACTTACCAAGGTCGGCATCAGCGTCAACCACATCAAAGAGATACTTGCCCTCGAGCAGTATACGTACAACACCTGCATCGGCAGTATTACGTATCTCACAGTGCTCTCCCTTTAGCTGATAGTAATTAGCTGCGGCTTCTGCTGAGAAAACTGCGATATCAGCGACGGATTCTACGTTGTCGAGCCATTCTTCCCGCTCCTCTATCTCCTTATACGCTTCACCGATGAGTGCGTATGTTGCTTCTTCCATATGACAGTCGGGGTGAGCCTGATCGCCGATCGAGCATTTCGCGCCGTTTGCTGTGCAGAGAGCTTCTTCATATCTGAGCGCGTTGGGATGCTTGAACTCGCCGAATCCGCCCCATGTGAGGTGGAACTTTCCTGTCATGCCGAGAAATTCCTTGCCGAGTGTTCTGGAATAAGCGGCAGACAGCGGGAAGTGATCGTAACCCCATCCGCCTGTCGGGAGAGATTCGAGTTCGAGATGCGTATCAACATCAGCAAGGTCACGTCTTCCGCGTCTGATATGACCGCTGTTATGGAAAACGGGCAGACCGGGCTTGATTCTGTCGACAGCTTCGCGGATGCGTGTGGTGTAGTTCTTGTAGATACGCTCGCCGAATTCGGTTACGTTTTTTTCATCGTAAGGATCTTTTCCCTCAGCAAGAAGATCACTGACACATTTCTGACAGTAGCATTGTCTGACACCTACGATATCGAGAAAGATTCCGTCACAGTCGTAATTACGTACAACTTCCTCAACCTGCGCGATAAGATAATCGAGATACGGAGTGTTCATGCAGAATTCGTGGTATCCCGGTCTGTCCCAGCTTGACGGCGTGTTATTTCTGTCCATTCTCAACCATTCGGGATGACGGCGAGCCATTTTTTCGTCAAATCCTGCCGAGAGATACACAGGTGTCTTTACGCCGATCTCATGAGCCGCTTCGATCTGTGCTCCGAGAAGGTCGAAATTCAGTCCCGGATGCATTTCGTTCGCGTCACTCGGATGATATGCCCAGCCGTGATGACATTTTGAGAAAACGGTAATCGAATTGACATGACCGAGCTTCAGCGCCGACTGGAACTGCTCTTTGGAAAAGCCCGAACCGATTCCATCAATTTTTTCGCTGGTATGGAAATCGAGATGTATTTGTCTGAAATTCATGATAATCTCCTTATTTTATATTTGTATCAGTTGAATTGATTTTATCATATGAACGGGCAAAAATCAAGTAATTATCAACATTTGTACAAACAAAAATCGGCACGTCATCCGACACCGAATTGCATGGCCGGAAACGTACCGATTTATTCTGTTTTTTATTCCTGAGAGTTCTTTACGTCGCTTATGACACATTTCGCCCAGAAACCGGACTTCAGCATCGGCAGACTTATTGACATCTTCAGGATATCGGAAAACTGCACGCACGCATACACGGCAATTATATCGAGCGATGTGAATCTGCAAAGCAGGAACGAGATCACAACGGGGATGCACCATGTATAGACCGCGTCAAACAGGAATGTGATGAACGTCTTTCCGCCGGATCGGATTGTGAAGTACGCAACGTGGTTTGTCGCGTAGATCGGGAGTGAAAGACCTGCGATCAGAAGAGTTTTTGCGGCGAGTGATTTTACCTCAGGCTCTACATTATACATCATCGGAATAAGCGGTGATGCAAGAGCGAAGAGGAGCGCCACCACAATATGCGATACAATTGTGAAGAAAAGCAGCTTTCTGTCGACTTCAATCGCGCCTTCCCTGTCACCTGCGCCAAGCTTCTGTCCGACGATTATCGCAACCGCTGAGCCCATCGCAAACATGATAACACAGAAGAGGTTCCACGCCGTTGTTGTGATATTGGTTGCGGCGATGACTGTGATGCCTCTTGTGGAATAGTTCTGGTTGATGAAAGTCTGTCCGAGAGACCAGAGAAGCTCGTTTACGAGAAGAGGTGTTCCCGTTACTGCAATGCGCTTTACAAGATTCATCGGCACTCTGAGTCCGCGGTAAGCACCCTCGACAAAGCGGAACTTACTGTGGTTCTTGTGCGTAACGATCAGGACATACGCCATCTCCACAAATCTCGAGAGTGTTGTAGCAGCCGCCGCACCCATTACGCCGAGCATAGGGAACCCGAATTTACCGTAGATGAGGAGATAGTTGAATACGAGGTTCACAAGAATCGCAATACATCCGCCGATCATGGGGAACATTGTCTCGCCTGTTTCTCTGAGTGTACCGGCGTAAACCTGCACGATTGCGAACGGAACAAGACCGATCAGCGCAACGTACATATACTCCTTGGCATACTTGATCGTCATGGCAATCTCTTCGGGAGTGTTCTTTTCATTCTCGAGGAAAAGCAGGAGAAGCTCCTCGCCCCAGAACACGAATATAAAGATAGCCGCGATGGATGAGGCAAGCGCAAAATACATCTTGAAACGGAATGTATCCCGCATACCCTTGTAATCACCGACTCCGAAGAACTGTGTTCCGAAGATTGACGCACCTGAGAGACCGCCGAAAATCGTCAGGTTGAACACGAAGATAAGCTGGTTCACGATGGAAACCGAACTCATCGGAAGTGTTCCGAGTCCGCCTACCATGAGGTTGTCAAGCAGGCTGACGAAATTCGTGATGAACTGCTGGATTATGATCGGAAAAATGAGTATGATAAGCGTCTTGTAGAATCCTCTGTCTCCTATATACTTCTGTCTGAAAGCCAGTTTATTATTCTGCATCTGTTACCTTAAAACCGAAAAAGTCCTTTGTGTTGTTGTAGCAGATATCGCATACGAGTGTCGCGAGAGCTTCGGGTTCGTAAGGATAGAGACCGTCCTCAACCCATTCGCCGATGAGATTGCAGAGGATTCTGCGGAAATATTCGTGACGGGGGTAGGATGTGAAGCTTCTGGAGTCTGTGAGCATACCGAGGAACTTGCCGAACACGCTGAGATTTGCAAGGCTGATCATCTGTGTCTTCATACCTTCGATGCAGTCATTGAACCACCAAGCGGAACCCTGCATAACCTTCGGGAAGCCGTCGCCAGCTGTCTGGAATGCGCCGATGATGGAGCCGATCGCTGCATTGCAGTTGGGGTCGATGGAATAGAGGATAGTTCTTGGGAGACCCGCACCGGATTCCATCATGTCAAGAAGCTCGATGATACCGGTGATATTCGTGTAACCCATTGTGTCAAAGCCTGTGTCGGGACCGAGCTTCTTCCACATAGGAGTATTGGCATTTCTGTAAACACCCATATGGAGCTGCATAACCCAGCCGTGCTTTGCATATTCGCCTGCGAGGAATTCAAGCATTTCGCACTTGAGCACGCAGAGCATCTCAGGTGTTACATCACGTCCGTCGGATGCGAGAGCTGCTTCGAGAGCCTTGTTCGCTGCGTATTCGTTGGGCTTTACGAACATCGGGAATTCGTCGAGACCGTGGTCGGCTGTGCGGCATCCCATGGAATCGAAGAACTCGATACGGGAACGGAGCGCTTCCTTGAGGCTTGCAACGTCCTTGATTTCAACGCCGGATGCTGCTTCGAGCTTCTTGTAATACTCAGCAAGACCGGGCTTGTTGATGTTGAACGCCTTATCGGGACGGAATGCGGGAAGAACCTTTGTCTTGAATGTCTTATCCTCAGCGATAGCCTTGTGGTATTCGAGAGTGTCAATCGGGTCGTCGGTTGTGCAGAGAAGCTCAACGCGGGACATTGTGATAAGATTTCTTGCGCTCATGGAAGGATCGGCGAGCTTTTCGGATGTGAGTTTCCAGATTTCGTCCGCT
>CAZPPN010000112.1:0-6563 GCA_964588425.1 uncultured Ruminococcus sp.
TCAAGCTCTTCCTGGTAGTATTCGTCTAGCACATTCGGGTTGTTGATATCGAACGAGGGATATGTCGCCATCGCGATGATCTCACCCGTATCGACATCAAGTACAATACCGCATACACGGTTTCCCGCCCCCGATTCGATGTAGGTTTTCTCGAGCTGATTTTCAAGCTCGTACTGGATGTATATATCAATAGTCGTAACGATATTATAACCGTTTTCGGCTTCTATATATCTTTCGTATTCAAAAGGCATATCGTTGCGCTTGGCATCCTGAGCGAGGATATATCTTCCCGATGTGCCCTCAAGCAGGTTATTGTAATACGCCTCAAGTCCGTAGATGCCGACGCCCTCGGAGTTTGTGAATCCGATAACGTGGCACGCGAGATCGCTTTTGGGGTAGTATCTCTTGGCGGATGCTTCGAAATACACCTGTTTTTTCAGATCAAACTGAGCTATGAAGGTCTCGATATTTTCCGCAACGTCCGAGTCGACATTGTTCTTCACGACCTCATAGTATCTGTTGAGCTTTGCTGTTTTATCGAGGATGGTCTGTCTGTCGACCGTGAGGTACTTCGAGAGCACCTGCGCGATCATATCATCGAGATCCTCGCCACGGTAGCTGATACCGTACTCCGCATCCTCGTACTCGTAGTAAACGTCATTTTCGTTGTTGTCGTCCGAGTTTTTCTCGTCGTTCTCCTTCATCCGTTCGTTGATATCGTAAGGGGAGAGGATTACGTTATACACGGTTTTGTTTGTTGCGAGGATGTTGCCGTTGCGATCCATGATTGTTCCGCGTTCGGGAGTTACTTCAGTCTGGATGGTGAGCTGATTGAGCACCTTTGACTGATAGTACTCGTGCATATTTATCTGATAATCAGCGAGACGCCCGACAATCAGCGCCGCCACCCCGAGAAAAATCGCGAATATACATCTCATGCGGATCGCGGTTTTCCTGTCTGTTCTGTTTTTTGCAAGATTCATATCCGAATTCCCATCTGCCGTCGGCACATTTTCATGCGTCCGAAAACTGTATCCTGTATAATTATATTTCCGGCGATGTCGTTATATTCTGAAAAGTAACGGGCTGTCCAACTGTTATCAGCTCAGCCCGCTTATGTATGATATGTATTATTATCTTATAATCAATCGAATCTCTCGAAGAACTTTCCGAGTGACGAGAATATCGACGAGAGGAGTACGCCGCCCTGTGTATCATTCTGCGTTGTATCCCCGATGATGTCTATGTGTTCACCTTCCGATAAGGAGATGTACCGTCTCTGGATCGCGTCCTCTTTGACCATCCCGAGTTTGGATGTCGCTATTTTTTCGATCTCACGGATGTCGTTTTTATCCTCGAGCTTCAGTTCAAGCTGTTCAGCCGCCGCCTCAAGTTCAGCAAGCTGTGATTCGAGCCCGGAGATCTCGTTTGTCATCTTATAGACCTCGGAGATATTGAACACGAGGAACATTACCATTACAGTTCCGAGAAGAAGTGCGGCTATGAACAGCGGCGAGAGGATTTTCCCCTTGACTTTCAGCTCAACTGCAGGCGTGATCTTTTCTTCCGCACGGTCTCTGCGTATGTTTTTATGCTGACGTGACTGCGCCGTATTTCTGCTCTGCGGTCTGCTTCCCGTTCTGTTCTGCTGCGTACGGGAAGTCTGCTTTGCACCGTAATTTCTGTTATGCTGTGCGTTCTGTCCCGTTTTATTACGGTTCACGTAATTTTCGCGGAACGCCTCTTCGGAGCAGTTCACCCGAGGATCACGTCCCATTTCGGCTCTTCTCATGAGTTCGGGTGTGGATGTGGCATGCATTCCGTTCAGATCTGCGCCGCGTCCGTGAAATTCTTTTTTGAGTTTATCGGCAAGTCGGTAGTCGCCTCTCTGCTGGTATGTCATTGCACATTCTCCTTTCCCCGAAATTTTTATTCAGCCTTTTCCGCACATCTGAGTTTGGAGCTTCTCGATCTCGGGTTGAACTCCATTTCTTCATCCGACGGCACGATAGGCTTTCTTGAGAGAAGATTTATCTTTGGTTTTCCGCCGCACACGCACACCGGAAATTCGGGCGGGCAGGTGCAGCCTGTCGAGAGCTTTTTGAATGTTTCTTTTACGATTCTGTCCTCGAGCGAATGGAACGTGATTACCGCAAGCCGTCCGCCGGGGTTCAGTCTTTCCACCGCACCGCTGATTGAAGGCTCGATCGCATCAAGCTCACCGTTGACCTCGATTCTGATCGCCTGGAATGTTCTGCGTGCGGGGTTCTGCGCTTCTTTTTTGCGTACGGCAGCCGGTATCGCATCGGACACAACGTCTGCCAGTTCTGTTGTTGTTTCGATAAGTTTTTCGGCTCTGCGGTTCACGATAAACGATGCTATCCGCTGAGCGAATCTTTCCTCGCCGTAGTCGCGTATGATTCTTTTCAGCTCATCTTCGGTGTAGAAGTTCACGACATCGTATGCGCTCTTTCCCTGAGTCTGATCCATACGCATATCGAGCGGTGCTTCCTTGGAGTAGGAGAAGCCTCTGTCACCGTCATCAAGCTGATGCGAAGACACGCCGAGGTCCCACATAATGCCGTCGATTTTATCAATCCCGAGCATATCGAGGGCTGATGTGACGTTTCTGAAATTCACCTTGACGATCGTGACGCATGATGCGTAATCCGCAAGCCGTTTTGTGCAGGCTTCGATCGCTTCGTCATCCTGATCGAGACATATCAGGCGTGATCCCGGGGGCAGCAGCTTTGCGATTTCAAGCGAGTGCCCTCCGCCGCCGGCAGTACAGTCGACGTATATTCCTCCGCGTGACGGATCGAGAGCCTCCATGACTTCGCGCGCCATGATTGATACATGAGAAAATTCCATTGCCACCTCTTACAGACCGAGCTCGATAAGCGTTTCGGTGAGATTTTCGGGTTCTTCGTCGAGGTTCATTTCGTTCCAGATTTCCTCCGACCAGATTTCCGCGTATTTGCCGCAGCCGACCGTGATTATGTTTTTCGTAATACCTGCGAAATCCATCATCTCCTGCGTGAGCATTACTCTGCCCTGCGAATCGGGTTTGACCTCCATCGAGTGCGAGTAAAGATACCGTGTGACTTCCTTGACTTTTGTTTTCGGAAGCTCGCTGATTTTCTGCGCGTATTTTTCCCACTCTTCCGCGGAATACACAGTCAGACACGTATCGCTTCCGCGCAGGATCGTGATCTTTTCACCGAGCTGTTCCTTGAGCTTCGAGGGGATGATTATTCTGTTTTTCGAGTCCAGCGAATGGTTATACTTACCCGTCAACATCGTGTTTTATCCTCCCTTTCGCTCATTTTTGTGGCATTTTGCTCCACGCAGTAATATTATATACCAAATCGCTTTAATAATCAATAGTTTTTCCAAAAAAATAACGGCGATATTTAATTTAATGTTCAGCAATTCCCCCTTTTCCCACGATTTCCGACACATATCCGCAGGAGTTTTCCAAAAAGTCCGACAAATCGCGTGTTATTTCCTGTTTTTGGTAATTTTCACCATGCTGCGCCGACAGTTGTCATTTTCCTGTTATTTCCATTTTCACACAGTCATGCAAGCGGATGCCGAACAGCAAGTTTTTACACAGCGGCAACACATTGTTCACAATTTTTTATTCTTTAAGTCTGTTTATCAATCCACAAAAATCAGCGAAAAACAAAATAAGAGCCGACACGCCGAGGTCATTCCCCGGAGCATCAGCCCGTTTTGTAATGTTATCTCAGTTTTTCAAGTTCTGCCGTGATGAGTTTTTCCGCAGCAATCGGATCAGCTCCGCCTCCGCTCTCACGCATCACTGCACCGATGAGCTGTTTTGCCGCCGCGCTCTTTCCGCCGAGGTAGTCAGCTACGGATTTCGGATTTGCTTCAATCGCTTTTTTCACCATTGGAAGAAGCACCGCCTCATCGCTGATCTTGAGCAGTTTCTCCCTCGCCGCGATCAGGGACGGTTTCTCACCGCTCTCGGCAGACATATGGATCAGCTTTTTCGCAATGCCGCTGACGATTTTCCCTGCCACGAACAAATCTGCGATTTCACCGAAATTTTCGGAAGAAATATACTCATTTTTGGAGTTTTCATCAAGATTTGTGAGTATCTCACCGACAAAAAGATTCGCACATACCGTTTTATCGGAGCTTGCAGCCGCGCATTTTCTGAAATACGACAGGATAAACGAAGTCTCCGTCAAGAGATACGCATCCTCTTTTTTCACGCCGAATTCGCGCACCAGAGCGTCAGCCGCTTCATCGGGCATCTCGGGCATACGGCTTCTGACGAGCGAGATGTAGTCCTCGCTGATCACAAGCGGCGGAATGTTCGGCTCGGTGAAGTATCTGTAATCGACAATGCCCTCTTTTTTACGCATCCGTTCGGTGTGATCGGTGTTTTCGTTGTAGCGTCTCGTCTCGGCTTCCACTTCTTCGCCCGATTCGATAAGTCCGATCTGTCTGGCAATCTCGTCTTCCAGCGCACGTCCGACATAGTTGACCGAATTGAGGTTCTTGATCTCGACCTTTGTTCCGAACTCATCGCTTCCGAGCGGTCTCACAGACACGTTGACGTCGCATCTGAGTGATCCTTCGTTCATTTTGCAGTCGGACACGCCCATGAACAGCAGAATCCGTCTGAGAGAGTTCAGGTACGCTTTCGCTTCATCCGGGGTTCTCATATCCGGTTCACTGACAATCTCGATCAGAGGAACTCCTGCACGGTTGTAGTCGATCAGAGATTCTTCTCCGCGATGTATCAGTTTTCCCGCGTCCTCCTCCATGTGGATTCTCGTGAGGCGGATATCTTTCTTAACACCGTCCACTTCGATCGGAACAGCGCCACCGAGGCAGATCGGCATTTCGTACTGCGTGATCTGATACCCTTTCGGCAGATCGGGGTAATGGTAATTTTTGCGGTCGAACCATGATCTCCTATTGATCGTGCATCCGAGCGCAAGACCTGCCCTGAGAGCAAATTCAACCGTCTTTTCGCCAAGTGAAGGAAGAGCTCCGGGCATTCCGAGACAGATCGGGCAGACATTGGTATTCGGCTCGGCGGATGACGTATTCGGGCATGAGCAGAAAATCTTCGTGTCCGTTTTCAGCTCAACGTGGACTTCAAGCCCGATCACCGCTTCGTATGCAGTATTCATATCGAACCAACCTCCTGTCTGATGTACAGTCTGAGAACATCCTCAAGTGCATATGCCGCACGGTACAGCTTCGCTTCGGTGAGCTTTTTGCCCATGAGCATCGCACCGTATGGCATCTTACCGTCACCTCCGCACGGGATTGTGATTGCTGGGCATCCGGTCAGATTTGCGAGGATCGTGAACCTGTCGCTTCCGTAGAGCGCGGTGGGATCTTCATTGTAGCTGTCAAGGCAGAACGCGCAGTCGGCGGCTGTCGGTGTAAGGATCATATCGTACCTGCCGAACAGCTCCTCCGTCATTCTGCATATTTCAAGCTGTGCGGCTTTGATTCTGCGGTAGTAGTCTCCGTGATAAGTCGATGCCAGAGCAAACGCACCCGTGATGATACGTCTTTTCACTTCCTCGCCGAAGCCTGCCATACGGGATGCGAGCATAATATCGGCATACGATCCGCCGTCCTCGCCCGTGCAGTATTTCACCCCGTCGAAGCGCGAAAGATTGGACGAGCACTCAGCGGCGGCTATGACCATGTATGTGTTCAGCATGATATCAGTCGGCGGCAGGCGTACAAATTCGACATCCGCGCCGAGGGATTCAAGGAGAAGCGCGCACCGTCCCACAGCTTCAGCCGCACCCGGTGTGCAGAGAGTGTCATAGTCACGCATGAATCCGATTTTGAGACCGCGCACTTCTCTGCCGATCTCAGCGAGCATATCCGATGACGGATCGACCGAGGTCATGTCACGGGAATCACGTCCGCTCATGGCAGAGAGAACGAGCGCATTGTCGTACACGTCTTTCGTGATCGGAGATACTGTATCAAGGGATGACGCAAACTCGACCACGCCCCATCTCGGGACAAGACCGTATGTCGGCTTCATCGAAACAAGTCCGCAGAACGATGCAGGCTGGCGTGCGCTTCCTCCCGTATCCGTACCCACTGACCACGGCGACATTCCTCCGGCAACAGCAGCCGCAGATCCGCCCGATGATCCTCCGGGAGTTCTTTTTGTGTCAAGCGGATTTTTTGTTCCTCCGAAGAAGGATTTTTCGCAGCTCGATCCCATTGCGAATTCGTCAAGATTCGTTTTTCCGAGAAGCACGCCGCCATGTCCCGCGATTCTCTCATGCACAGCCGAAGAAAACGGAGAAACAAAATTCCTCAGCATCCCCGACGCGCAGGTTGTCTTCACGCCGCTTACGTTGATATTGTCTTTGAGAGAAAACGGAATTCCCGTCAACGGATGGAAATCTTCATTATTCAATATATATTCATCCGCCCTGTCAGCAGCTTCAATTGCACGCTCACGTGTGACGGTAATGTATGAGCCGATCTCACAATCATGCTTGTCAATTGCGGCAAGATATGCCTCTGTGATCTCACGCGATGAC
>CAZPPN010000113.1:0-1687 GCA_964588425.1 uncultured Ruminococcus sp.
GATCCTTGCGGTACTGTGCGCGCTCAGACTTTCCAAATTCGAAAAAATCAAATCCGACCACATAATCGACCTCGCCTTTACCGTAATAATCTGCGGAATCATTGGCGCAAGAGCGTACTACGTCATCTTCTCGTGGGATAATTACCGATACCTTGTAACGGATAAGAATCTGATCGGAAATATCCTCGGTACTTTATATAACTGCATCGCGATCTGGAACGGCGGTCTCGCGATCTACGGCGGTATTCTCGCAGGTCTCCTGTCAGCTTATATATTCGCGAAAAAGAAGAGAATCCACTTTCTCAAGCTGTTTGATATTCTCGCTCCCTGCGTCCTCATCGGTCAGATAATCGGCAGATGGGGCAACTTCATCAATATCGAAGCATACGGTGCAGAGACGACTCTCCCGTGGCGTATGGGAATCCTTTGGGGCGCGGACGGAATATGGCTGGCTGAAAAATACGTGCATCCTACATTCCTGTATGAGTCCCTTTGGAATCTCGTCGGGCTTATAATCATTCTGTCAATATATAAAAAGAAGAAAACCGACGGTCAGATGTTCGCGTCCTACCTTATCTGGTACGGCTTCGGAAGAATGCTGATCGAAGGACTCCGCACAGACAGCCTTATGCTCGGAAGCATCAGAGTATCCCAGCTTGTCGGAGCGTTCTCACTGGTGCTCGGCATCGTCCTCACCGCTGTGTTCCTTAATAAAGTAAAGAAGACGGTTGCTGAAGACGGAGAGTACGAATCGGTTTACGATAAACTGAACAGCGAAGAGAATTCATCCGTTCAGTCCGATGCCGAAGATGCGGAAACAGAAGAAAATACAGAAAACGACAACCCCACTCAGGAGGAATAATAATGGCACACATCATCGACGGTAAGAAAATCGCAGCAGACGCAAGAGCTGATATCGCGCGCCGTGTAGCTGAGTTTGAAGTAAAAACAAACGTAAAGCCCGGTCTCGCGGTAGTGATCGTAGGCGAAGATCCCGCATCACAGGTTTATGTAAGAAATAAGGAAAAAGCGTGCATCGAAGCCGGATTCTACTCAGAAGTACACAGAATGTCCGCTGAGACAACTATGGACGAGCTTCTCGCAAAACTTGAAGAGATAAAGAATAACGAAAAGATCCACGGCATCCTCGTTCAGCTTCCTCTCCCGAAGCACCTCGACGAAAAAGCAGTCATCGAAGCAATTCCGCCCGAAAAAGACGTTGACGCATTCCACGCAGTCAATACAGGCAAAATCATGATCGGTGATTACAGCTTCCTGCCCTGTACACCTGCAGGTGTCATGAAAATGCTCGAATATGAAAACATCGACGTAAACGGAAAAGAGTGCGTAGTAATCGGCAGAAGCAATATCGTCGGCAAACCGATGGCAATGCTCCTTCTTCACGCAAACGGCACAGTAACGATCTGCCACTCCAGAACCAAAAATCTCGCCGAAGTCACACGCCGTGCCGATATCCTTGTCGTGGCAATCGGCAAAGCAAACTTCGTAACAGCCGATATGGTCAAGGAAGGCGCAGTTGTTATCGACGTCGGAATGAACCGCAACGCGGAGGGCAAGCTCTGCGGCGACGTTGACTTCGCGGCTGTATCCGAAAAAGCGTCCGCTATCACACCCGTTCCCGGAGGAGTCGGCGTTATGACGATCACTATGCTTCTTGAGAACGCAC
>CAZPPN010000113.1:1697-6562 GCA_964588425.1 uncultured Ruminococcus sp.
GAATAAGTAAGAATGTTGAAAAATCTCTCCGTGAACAAAATTCGGAGAGATTTTTGTCCACCCCCGGCCGTCCTCGTTGTGCGATAAACTGCAAACATCAAAATAAATTCATGCAAAATTTGTATATGATTATCCTATAAACCCATTGACAGTAGAATGAAAAAGTGATATAATATATCCTGCCGCATGATGTCGGGTCGAATAAAAATCATAAGATTTACCCGCTCAGCGAGTTCACATCTAAAGAAAGTGA
This sequence comes from uncultured Ruminococcus sp., assembly GCA_964588425.1. Lineage (GTDB taxonomy): Bacteria > Bacillota > Clostridia > Oscillospirales > CAG-272 > UMGS1696. The sequence continues at coordinate 1,951 of CAZPPN010000113.1, forward strand.
GGTGCTTTTCAGAATGTTTGCTATTATTGAAACAGGCGGAAAGCAGTACAAGGTTAACGAAGGAGATATCATCTTCGTTGAAAAGCTCGAATGCGCAGAAGGCGAAAAGGTTACATTTGACAAGGTTCTCGCTGTATCCACAGACGCAGGATTTAAGTCCGGTAAGCCCACAGTTGAAGGCGCAGCAGTTACAGCTAACGTAGTAAAGAACGGTAAGGGCAAGAAGATCTACGTTATGACCTACAAGTCAAAGAAGAACGAAAAGAAGAAGATCGGTCACAGACAGCCTTATACTAAGGTTCAGATTGAAAAGATCGCGTTTTGATTTGAGAAAGCCGCAGAAGACGGTTTGACGAGGGTTATATAGTGACAAAGATTACATTTTTGAGACGCGGCGGCGTGTTCTGGGGTTTCCGTGAGACAGGTCATACAGGACTTGGCGAAGAAGGAGACGATATCCTCTGCTCAGCAATCTCAGCAATGACGATGCTGATCATGAACACTCTTGAAGTTGCGTATGAATGTCCTATTGAGTACACCATTGACGAAGAAACGACAGATATTACATTGAAGTGTAAATCTGCTCTTCCCGAATATGAGAAGGACGAAAAAAAGCGTTTCGCGGCATCGGGACTCCTTATGGGATACTTCTATCAGCTCAACGATCTGGTTGATGAATACTATGAGTACCTCGACGTTGATACCGTTGAAGAATGACGGCATATTAATTATGGAGGAAATAACAATGATTAGAATCAGTTTACAGTTCTTCGCTCACAAAAAAGGTGTTGGTTCTACAAAGAACGGTCGTGACAGCGAATCCAAGAGACTTGGCGTAAAGAAGGCTGATGGACAGGCAGTTATTGCCGGCAACATCATCATTCGCCAGAGAGGCACACATATCCATCCCGGCAACAACGTAGGCCGCGGAACAGACGATACTTTATTCGCTCTCATCGACGGTAAGGTAAAGTTTGAAAACATCGCTAAGGGCAGAAGACAGGTTAGCGTTTACGCTGAATAATTCTGCTTGCCGAATGTTTCTATAAGCACATAAAGCCATGTGGAGTAATCCGTGTGGCTTTTTTGTTTTCATAAAATTTCAACACATAATCTCACTCCCGCTGAGCAAATTAATTTACAAGCTGATACTTACGATAGCTTAAACGGGAGAAACAAAAATGAACAGATTATATAATAAAATCCACACCTGCGTACTGCTTGCGGCATTGGTGTTGAATATTTCTTTCCTTTCGGATGCGGATTTATTCATCCGTGTCTCAGCATCGGACAATATCCCCGATGAAGTTCACATCGGAGGAATGCCGTTCGGTGTGAAATTCTATACTCAGGGGATCGTCGTGGTAGGTTTTACAGAGATTGAGACCGCTGACGGCGTGAAAACTCCGGCATACGACGCGGGTCTGAGGATAAATGACGTTATCACTCACATCAACGGTGAAAAAGTCGGAACATCAGATGAAATGATCAAATTGATCGAAGAAAATAATATAAACGAAATCGAGATCACTTATCTGCGCGGCGGAAATGAAAACAAAGTGAAATTCACACCGATACTGTCCAAAATCGACGGTAAAAGAAAAACCGGAATGTGGATCCGTGATACAACCGCAGGAATCGGTACAGTTACATTTATCGTACCGGAAACCGGAGAATTCGCAGGACTCGGACACGGCATCTGTGATTCGGAAACAGGCGAGCTTCTGAAAATGGATCGCGGAACGGTTGTCGACGTCACGATATCAGGCGTGGAAAAAGGAGTACCCGGAACACCCGGAGAATTGAAAGGATATTTCACATCTGATAAATCGGGCGTACTCATAGGAAATACCGACTGCGGCGTGTACGGAGTCCTGAGCTGTATTCCGGAGAATCTCGTGCCGGAGAAGAATGTGGAGATTGCGGATAAAACCGAGATCAAGCCCGGGGATGCGTATATCTGGTGTACACTCGACGACAATGTGCCCCACAGATACGAAATCGAGATCAGCGAGATCAGATATGACAGCGAAGACAACCGCAGCTTCACGATAACGGTGGACGACGATGAGCTGATTGAGAAAACAGGCGGAATTGTGCAGGGGATGTCGGGCAGTCCGATCATACAGGACGGCAGGCTTATAGGAGCTGTCACTCACGTTATGGTAAACGACCCCTGCCGCGGGTACGGAATTTTCATTGAAAATATGCTGGATGCGGTGGAATAAACCGAAAGCCGGGGAAGTTAACCTCGGCTTTTTGCGTATTCAGTTGACCGTTTCCGCGATATTATTGCCGATGCCAAGAAAACCTTTGATCAGATCAATCTGTTTTTTAGCCGTGTGTCTGCCTATATTGTATGCTTCCTTCAGCTTGTCGGGATCTTTCTCCACACGGCCGACAGGCAGCTTCTGTTCCGGACGGATGACGAACAATTCGCCGGATTTTTCCTTGCTGTTGATAAGCTCGACCGTTTCGTTGTAAACTCTGTGCCTGTTCGCCATAGCTTCAATGAGACGGGGATATTTACGGTATTTCAGCTTGATCAAAGGCATCAGCTTGTTCTCGGATTTGCGGTAGTCGGCAGGCTGAGTGAGTACAGCGATGTTTCTCGTATAGCCGATGCTTTCGAAAAAATTGACGGGAATGGAATCGGCAATACCGCCGTCGAGCAGCTTCTGTCCGTCGATCTCCACGATCTGCGATACAAGCGGCATGGATGCGGATGCACGAACCCAGTCAAAACCGTGGTCAGCCCGTCCCTCGTATTTGTGATAGACCGCTTTTCCCGTATCAAGATCTGTGCAGACCGTGTAGAATTCCATAGGATTTTTCTCGAAAGTATCGAAATCGAAAATGTCATACTTCATAGGAACATCCCCATAGCAGAATTCCGTGCTGAACAGATTTCCCGTTTTAAGAAGAACTCCGAGTCCGCAGTACCGTTTGTCGCGGATGAATCTGGTGTTGTAGCGCAGAACCCTGCCGATCTGCTTCGATTTATAATTGCATCCGAATGCGGCGCCTGCCGAAACACCGATCGCTCCGTCGAACTCTATGCCGTTTTCCATCAGAACGTCAATTACTCCTGCGGTAAAGAGTCCGCGCATCGCACCGCCTTCCATTATCAGTCCTTTTTTCATATATAATGATTTACTCCTGTGATTTGGAAAGGAACGCGGAAATCGAGAGATAACAGCGTCCCTTTACTGAAATATTATAAAAATTATTAAAGCAGATCGTCAAACAGTCTGATGTTGTCAGCCTGCGGTTTCAGCTCGCCGTTTTCGCATTTCTTGACGATTTCAACAATGCGGTCGTTGATCGGCGTTTTGACTCCGCATTTTCTGCCCCATTCGCACACGATACCGTTGATTGCGTCGATCTCGCAGGGCTTGTTTTTCTTCAGATCCTGCAGCATTGAAGGCTCGATATTGCGGTGCTTCTTCATTGCGATGGGAATGAGCATCTCAGCCACAGCGCGTTTCAGGGCGTTCCTGTAATAAAAAAGTGCAGTAATGTTCTTGCCCTGTACCGGAGCAAATTCAGCTCCTGCGGCGTGTCCGACGTCTATGCATTCTTTCATGCAGCGGACAGCCACTTTTCGCGCGGACTTGTTTTCCGACACATCACCGAAAACTCCGCCTGCAGCCGTGCCGAGTCCGGAGAAAGTCGCATTGATGAGCAGCTTGGACCAGCGTGCTCCGATTAGATTGGATTCCTCGTGGACGGGACACATCAGTTCAAGAAGCTGTCTGACCTCGCTGAACTTTTCGTCTGTGATTCCGTCCATCTTGCCCATGTGGAACGAAAGGTTTTCCGGCTCGCTTGTCAGAGTACAGATGCCGGGAGCGGAGAGCGTTGCACCCCATTCGACAACACATCCCATAGTGCGGTTTGTGCCGACGATTTCTGCAATCCCGGGTTCGGGAAGACCGTTCTGAAGAGTAACGATCACACCATCATCCGCAAGATAATTCTTCAGAAATGTGACAACTTCGCGGTTTAAGAGCTGTTTTGTCATCAGCAGAATAATATCATATTTACCGCTCATCTCGTCAGGCGTGTATGCTGTTACCGGAACATTCAGCTCGACAGTACCGTTGATCACAGCACCGTTTTGACGAAGAGCTTCAACATGAGCCTTATTGCGGTTGATCAGATCAATGCTTCCGCCGTTTTTTGTGATATATGCGCCTAGAACAGTTCCGAGAGAACCGGCACCGTAGATTGCGTATCGTTTCATTTTAATCCCCCTTGCGCTTTATCGTAAAAACATATGAAGCAGCTTTTCGTAGAGCTTGCTGCGGTAAGGCTGATAACGCATCGGGAGATCGAGCCATGTCTTCTTGTCGACAATGGATTTGTAGTGTGAGAACGCATCGAATCCGTCCTTACCGTGATAGCCGCCCATTCCGCTTTCGCCTACGCCGCCGAATCCCATTTCACTTGTCGCGAGATGGATAACAACATCATTGATGCATCCGCCGCCGTATGACAGCTCGGTTGTAACTCTTCTGATGTGCTTTCGGTCGCTGCTGAAGAGATAGAGTGCGAGAGGTTTGTCTTTTGTTTTTAGTTCGTCAACAATAGCATCAAAATCGTCAAATGT
>CAZPPN010000114.1:0-6479 GCA_964588425.1 uncultured Ruminococcus sp.
CTCAATGTTCAGTGCAACCTCAAACTGTCTGTTAAGCGCCGCAAGTATTGCATCCACGATCTTTTCTTCCTTCGTGTTGTGCGGTGTGCATAATGACTTATCACGGCGGTTGGACGAGCAGTTATAGTAGTAATATTTCTTTCGTTTTGCCTGCACGTACCGTCTTGACATCAGCTGATGGCAGTCTCCGCAGAATAAGAAACCGGACAGCATATGCGTTGCATCCTTATTCGGTGCGACACGAACATCCAACATCAACAGTCTTTGAACAGTGTCAAAGTCCTCCTTGCTGACAATGGCTTCGTGAGCATTCTCGGTGATATACCATCCTTCCTCGGCGCGGTCTACCATCTTCTTAATCTTATAGTTAGGACGGTAGCGTTTCCCCTGCACAAGGGTTCCGATATAGACCGGATTGGTTAGAATAGTTTTCACAGAAGCTAAATACCATTTCGGCTGTTTTTTCTTGCGTAGTCCCGAGGAATAATTCATGCCCAAAGATTTCTTATATTCCGACGGACACAGTATCTGCTTCTCGTTCAGCATATCCGCAATTCCCTGTAGGCTCATTCCCATCAGCTTGCAGGAAAAGATCGACTGCACGACACCGGCGGCATACTCATCCACAACAAGACTTTTGCGGTCCTCGCTTTTGAAATACCCGTAGACAGGAAACGCTGCCACAAGATACCCTTTGTTCATACGGAACTCGCAATGGCTTCTCATCTTAATGGAGATATCCCTGCTGTATGTGTCATTGATCAGGTTTTTCAGCGGGATATACAGATGATCGGTTTGAAAATCCGAATCAGCACTGTCGTAATTATCGTTGATGGCAATGAAACGAACGCCGAGCAAAGGAAATATCTGCTGGATGTACTTACCCGACTCAATAAAGTTTCGGGCAAATCGCGACAGATCCTTGACGACAACGCAATCACACCGTCCGCAGCGGATCTCTTCCATCATCTCCTGAAACCCGGGGCGGTTGAAATCAACACCGGTATAACCGTCATCCACCTTTTCGCATATCAGCTTGATCTCAGGATGCTTTTTCAAAAATTCGAGGATAAGCTGACGCTGATTTTTGATACTATTACTTTCAAGATCCTTTTCTTCATCTTCCCTTGACAGGCGAAGATACATAATCGCTTTGTAAAGTGCCTTAGCTTGCATTCTTGCTCCTTTCCCCAAGGCACCCTATTCCGCAGAATGCCTCAGACGATTGAACTGAAATAATCCTGCAAGCAGTCTTCAAGTGTCCTGTCAGTATCCGTAAAGGACACCTGAACGACACAACCGTTGCAGCGGAATAGATACGGGTTCCCGATCTGTTTCAGGAACTCTGCGATGCGCTCTTCCTTAGGGAGCTTCGGATCGATCTTGACATCCCGAATATCCGTAAGGCTTTCCGCATCAACGGTTTTGATATTTACCATCTTCATCTTTTTCAGGTCGTCAGTCGTAATATCTCCACGCATAACAACCCTCCTTTGCCGGCACTATGTCCGACTGTAAATTGGATTCATTGAATTCCCCCTTTGTTCTGTGTTAAGTTTGCGAAAGCAAATATGTAACAGAGACCCCCTTTTTTCAAGAAAAAAGCCCCGGCACAATGCTGTCATGCATTGTGCCGGGGCTATTCGTTTATGCTATCGGGGTTTACCCGTTCTGCGAAGGAAGTGACTCACGGGTACACTCGATCGTGATCCCCAGTTCCCGAAAGGCGTTCAGGTATTTGACGATATCTTCGTACTTTATCGCCAAACGTGAAAATTTGAGCGTAAGAATAACGTCAAAGTCGTGCTGCTCTCTGGCTCTTTCAAGAAGGCGATCAACCTCCTCTTTCCCTTGTGCGGCAGTGCCGATAAAACCGGTAAAGCCGGAAATCTCATATCCCTTTTCCGCACAGTATTGTTCAAGCTCCCTGCGTTGCAGATCCAAAAAGGAACCGCATTCGGCGCCGTCATTGACTCTGGTGTACAAATAGGCACGGTTCTTTTCGTCCTTCATACTGCTTCATCCTCCTCAATATTCATCGTCGGTCTCGTCATACTCTTCGTCCATGCAACCGCAGCCGATAAGCTGACCGCCGCATACAGGACATCTCTCCAGATCACAGTTCGGATGATGGTAATGCCCATACAGTGCGTTGCAGTCCGGGCATCGCTCATTCGGCTCTGCGTTCCAAAGCGAGTCCTCGGGATCGCCCACCTTAATCGGCTCGTATTCCTCGCCGTTGTGCTTGATGGGAACACGGATACATCCGTCAACGTGCCGCATATTGCCGTGGCAGTATTTACAGTTCGCACCCATCGGCTGGAACATTTCCGCCGCATCCCGTTCCGCTGTCGTTGGAGTTTCAAGCAGTCTGTATTCACGTGATTTGACAAAGCCGTCATCCATCGTTTCAATCTGTACATTCAACTCCTCGAACCTTTTCAGATACACGATCATTTTTCGGGAGTCCTTGGTCAGGCGGCAGATATTGGTGAGAAGCAGGATATCCACATCCTTCTTTTCTTCAATCCTTGCTAAAATCGCATCAAGATCAGCTTCGCCGTCCTCATCCATACCCGTTACGCTGGACATTCCGACGATGCGGTATTGCTTTTGTTTGCAATGTTCTTTTAGGGCAGCAAGCTGGCCTTCCAGCTTTTGATACGCCCGTTCGGGAAGGCTTACCCGTGCAAACAAATATACTCTCTTTTGCGTTTTGCTCATGATCCTTCTTCCTTTCTCTTAAAACAGTTTCATTGGTTTGACATTTCATCTCGTTCCGAATGCGGTTTCCAGCCGATATGATCTTTTCGTATTCCGGCGGATATAACTGTTCTCGGGTTGCAAAACGTAGATAGCAAACGCATTTCACAGCTTCACCACCTCCAGCTTCACGTTGAACAGCCTGCCGCAGTTAAACTCTGCCGAGACATCGTTGTATCCCTTCGGCAGATTTTGCAGAACCGTTTGCAGTTCTTCATAAAAAATCTCATAGGGTTCCACACTGCCGCACCAGTTTGCTTTACCGAGTCCATAGCAGGCGACCTCTACAGGATCCTCATAAGCACGAATATAGATATTCAGGTGATTTTCCTGCCAGTTACCCGTGACGCACGGTGCGAATTTCTTGCAAAAGTTTTCCAACGCTTCAATGAACATAACTTATACCTCCTTACCGCCGCAAAAGCAGTATCTTTTCAGCCGTTCAGGCAACGTGCGAAGTTCCTCATCTGTCAGGACCATAACCGGCTTATTGATATCCGTATCCTCGCAGTGAGTCCATATCTCTCGTGTATAGACAAAAAATCTGTCTTTTTGTTTAGGATAAATATGGCACATATACTCACTCGGCTTCAAGACCACATATCCGGCATAATCCTTCACATGGTCCATCATCGCAACTACATGCTGAAAATACTTGTGAGCAATGCCGGTGATTTCTCCTTTTCGCCTTTCCTGTGCGATCTGCAGTAGCAACTCCTTCGATGGATAGTCTCCGCTTAGCAGATGGATAAGATAGGAGTAATCATCGGAATCACCGTTCCAGAAGCGTTCGGGTGTGATGTTATGTGTCCTGACTGTGCGAATGCAGTTTGTAATAGTCAGCAGGCAGTCCATACACTCACGGCAAACGTAGGGGATCAGATTGATCCCCGCACGAATGCTGTGCTCGGTAATGCGCGACATCTCCTCAAGAGAGAAATTTCTGCTTACGGTATCAGCCATAAATTACCTCTCCAAATAGTGCATACTGAACGATACGGTCAGCTCCAATGGCGTCGATGTTTCCGGCATCAACCCAACCGTCATATACAACCTCGTCATAACTATGGGCAAGGTATAGGCTGAGTCCCGTCAGGAACTTATCCAGCGTCAGCTCGTAGGAAGCATCCTCTTCCGCATCATAGATATGAAGGGTTCCGCCTCGGCTGATCTGATCGCTGCCGTACTCGCCGAGGAGTCCGCCCACAGGTTCGGCTTTGTTTGCCCAATAGGTGATGCCTCCTTCCAGTGCCGTTGCCATAATATCGTCGATGACCTCATCGTTGATTTTGGCTTCTGTAGAGGCCGTAACGTGAAACACTTTTTTGCCCGATCCGCTTTGTGTAACGGTGTAGGGCTTGATCTCACCTTTCAACAGTCGGATGGCGTACCATTCATCCAGAGGCTTTACCTCACCGGCAAAATCGAACGCCGCCTCTTCCCTGCCGCACTGATTGCAGATATAGATATCCTCGTGTCGGCTGAGGCAGTTTTCGTCCATATCGACAGCCATCGTATTACCGCCGCAACGGGGACAACAGATGCGAAACGCCGGTGTCTCCTGAATAACGCGGTAAGCCTTGATCAGTTCTTTATTGTCCATAAATCTTTCTCCTTTACCAGTCTTTTCTTAAATCTTCTTTTGCCCTTTCGTAGCCGTGGTTCAGCTTCGGATCGTTTATGATCTCTTCCAGCGTAAGCCCCAAGGCTGATAGCATTCCTTCCACTGCCAATTCCTCGTCATAACCGAACTCACAGTTGGAAAGCTCTGAACGAAACATTTCAAAGATAAAACCGTCGCCGGTTTCGTCCGCCGCAATTGCATCACGCAGCTCGCGGCTCTGCCGTTCATTCATTTCACGGAATGCATCCTCATCTTTTTTCAAAAGAAACCCGCCTGTTCCGGGAATTACCGTAATCTTATCCAGATCTTTTTCAGGATCCAGTCCGAGTTCATTAAACTTTCGCTTGATTTGCTCATCGCCAAAGGCAAAGTACAACGGAAATACCGCATATTCGTCATGATGGCGTTTTCTCATAATTTCATATGGATTCATCTATCTACCTCCATCAATCGGTTTTGCGCTGCCATTCACCGCAACCCTCAACACTGAAATTCTCACGGAACTCATCCGTCAGCTCGTCAGAACGGCCTGTCATAATATAAAACACAAACAAAGCAGTGCTTCGTTTCAGACAGCCGTTCTTATGTTTACAGGTAATGCAGACACGCTTATTCTTCGTTTCTTTCACGAGAATCAGCTCTTCCTCATAGAAAGATGTCTCTCCGACCACCGGGTGTGCCAGTCGGTAGGTTGCCTGCGCATCCACTGTTGTACTTGCAACAGTGAACACCTCATCGGGATGGGCTTCCAGATAATCAAATTGCTTCTGCTGTTCTTCGCTTTCAAAAAGCCCGTTTTGAGAAACCACGTCGAGATTTACTTTGACCTTATCTCCGACCTTAATCATTATCCTCGCCTCCCTTTGCCTTGCAATGCAAATAACCGGAAAGCCACGCTTTACGCTCTTTTTCTGTCATCGGGTTCCAGGTTTCCTCAGACCAATCGCAGAGCATTTCACGCATAGCGTCCATACCCTTCTGCTGTTCATCATCGCTGCAAAGATCGATCAACGCATCCATAGCGTCTACAATTTCATCTGTGATCATATTCAAAATCCTTTCTTGTTGGTATGTTAAATAAAATGCGTCTTATCGGGGTGCGGGAAAGAAATGCGAACGCCTACTTCCCTAAAAGCTCTCATAACCGCCTCGGCGTAATTGAACTCACTGTAATCACAGTGTTTCAGTTCGTGTCTGCCCATAATATAGTCAAGACTCTTAAACGCCTCATCGATAAACTCCTCATCGGTGTCCGAAGGAACTGTACAGACACAGACCGATTCTTCGGTACCGTTGCGGCGAATCTCGATCAGCTTGCCCTCGCGTACCACAAAGTCATTCAGCGGCAGGTAAACTGCCACATAAGTGATGATGTCAAAAACATCAAACTCAGACAGTTCATGGGCACATCTCGTTATCGCAGCCTGCATTTCGCCGGTAAGCAGTGAGTTGTCCGGTGTTTCGCGGATCAGTTTTTCACAGGCCGACTCAACGGCTTCTTTGGTCAGGTATCTGGAGCCAACGTCAAATAAATGGGCGACTCCCATACGGAAAGCGGTCTCTCCGTATTTCTTGTGGATCGTACGGATTTCTTTTTCATTTCTCATTCTACTTACCTTTCCTTTCATCATCTATCAGTTGAAAATAAAACGGGATTCCTGCCTGAAACGGGTAAAGTGTGAAATCTGTATTGCTCCACACACGGATTGCATGACCGGAGCGTCCTTTTAACATCACTACTCGCTTTGATTTTGAGAAGAAATACTCTATCTGAGAAGCGCTGTATCGACTGTTGAACTCGACAAGCGTAAAGATGTAGGACTTCTCCGTTTCTTTTACATTCATCGTGATGGTATATTGATGGAACAACCCGTCATTGTTTTCTGCCCTATACAGTCCAGCTTCAAGCATACTTACACCTCACTCTCGCAAAGCACCTCGAACTCAAACAAGAGGTTTCTCGGTTCCTTGGAAGACATCACTTTAACGGTATCTCCGAAAACATAATCGGAGGCCTTGCAGTAAGGAAACCAGGTACCCTTGCCGCCGTTACAGGTGGAATACTTGTGTTCAGGCTGATCCTTGACCTTGC
>CAZPPN010000115.1:0-2389 GCA_964588425.1 uncultured Ruminococcus sp.
AGAAATTCTGCAATTGGAAGAGGAACTTTTAAGAGATAAGAAACTCGTAGAAGGCGCTCCCAAGACTGTTAAGGAAGGTCTCTCCAAGGAAGACGCTGCAGCTATGAAGGCAAAGATCGCTGCAACAGGCGCAGAAGTAGAAATCAAATAATTTCTGTTTCGAATATTGTTTTCATAATTCATAGTTCAATAACCAATCAGCAGGCATCGGTAAATCCGGTGTCTGTTTTTTGCTTTTAATAGATTAAGAAGATTAAAATAGTTGAAAAATCACCTTGACGTTTAGATATGTAAAGGAGATTATAATGAATCTTACAATAGGAACAAATATCAAAAATCTTCATGTGAAAAGAGGAATAACTCAGGAACAGCTCGCCGTAAAAATCGGTGTAACTCCACAGTCTGTCTCAAAATGGGAGAGAAACGAATGCTACCCCGACATAACATATCTCATTCCGATTGCTGAATATTTTGCTGTAACCATCGATGAGCTCATGGGAATGAACGAAGAAAAGAAAGAGAAGTTAATAAAAGGAAAACTCAACGAAATCGAAAAATTCAGACATATCGGATATCAAGACAAAAAACTCTTTGATCAAAGAGATGTACGAAGAATTTCCATACGATTTCAGAATTGTGGCACATTATATTGATTTACTTTGCGAAAAACCGAAAATGAACAAAAGCAAAATTGAAGATCTCAGCCCATACATTCTCGATGAGACTATCGGAAATCTAATATATCTGTACAGTTCATTCGGTGAATACAGTAAAGCTGAGGAATATGCCGCAAAACTTCCCGTCCTCTGGCTTTCGAAGGAGTTCTCGAGAGCGTACATTTATCCTGAAGATGATGAAAGATTTCTTGAGACAACTGTGGAGTTCGTCTATACCGTAATAGAAAGATTGATCTGGACACTATTCTGCATTACAATAAACAGAAAAGATGATATTGAAACGGAAATTTTCAATCTTGAGAATATTCTGAAAATTGCTGAATGCGTGTATCCCGATTTCGACTGCGATGTATGCCACAGCGCACTTGCTGATATATGCTTCGCGCTGTACAAAAGATATACAGCAATAGGGAACAAGAATAAAGCTCTCGATTATCTTGAACTTGCTGTTCGTCACGAGAGAGAGCTTGATGAAACAGATGATATAGTGATCAGATACACATCTCCGTTTTTTAAGGGTTTCACATATGATATGCGTAAGACCTGGGACGGAACTCCTGAAAGCTGCGTCGAATTCATGATTAATAAAGTGCTCTCAGACGAAAGTGCCTCAGAATACACTAATGATTCAAGATTTGAAAAATCATCAAAATAGCCGAAAATAAAAAATAAACTAATCTGCGCTGTCATGCGATAGATAATTGTGGAAATTTACAGTTGAAAAATGCTCCGTAATAATATATAATTATCTTTGTTAATTTGTATTAATGGAGTATAATTATGAAAAGAGCCGTAACAATACAGGATATCTCATGCGTCGGAAAATGTTCAATCACCGTAGCGCTTCCGATAATTTCCGCAATGGGAGTTGAGTGCGCGATCATTCCGACTGCCGTTCTCTCAACACATACAGGCGGATTCAAGGGATTCACATTCCGCGATCTCAGCGAAGATATTCCAAAAATTGCAGAACACTGGAAAAGAGAAAATCTTGCGTTCGACGGAGTTTACACAGGATACCTCGGATCTCCCGAACAGGCTCAGATGATCGAAGATTTTATAAACGAGTTCAAGCCGCCGCTTGTGTTCATAGATCCCGTAATGGCTGATAACGGTAAACTCTACACAGGATTCGATGAAAGAATAGTAGAAGCCATGAAGAAGCTCTCTTCCAAAGCTGATATCATCGTTCCCAATCTCACGGAAGCCGCTTTTATGCTCGGTGAAGAATTCAGACGCCCCGGCGAGTATGACGAAGAGTATATCCGTGAAACTCTCAGAAAGCTCTGCGGACTCGGCGCGAAGATTTCCGCTTTAACCGGTGTAATGTATGACGGTAAAAACCAGGGCGTTGTCGGATATAACAGCGAAACAGGAGAGTTTACCGAATATTTCTCGGAAAATCTGCCGCTTAGCTGCCACGGAACAGGGGACGTATTCTCGTCATCAATGTTCGGCGCACTCATGCTCGGAAAATCACTGTACGAGTCAATGAAGATTGCTGTCGATAATACCGTAAACTGCATCAAACGGACGATGGGCGACGAAAAACATTGGTACGGCGTAAAGTTCGAAGAGTGCATTCCCGATCTTGTAAAAATGCTGTAAAGAATAGCTGCTGCAAACGTATGAAAATACGAAATTGCAGCAGCTTTGTTTTATATTCCTATTTTTGCCTGATTAACCCTGCACATCGATGCGTATATACCGCC
>CAZPPN010000115.1:2399-6432 GCA_964588425.1 uncultured Ruminococcus sp.
TCAATAAGCTCGGGATGAGATCCGGATTCCGCAACCTTGCCGTCTTTCAGAACGAGAATCTTGTCGGCTTTCATGATTGTGGTAAGACGGTGCGCTATAACAATAAGCGTCATCTTTCCCGCAAGATTTTCGATCGCTTTCTGAATCTCCGCTTCGGTTTCGTTGTCAATAGCCGATGTGGCTTCGTCTAAGATGAGAACCGGTGTTTCACGAAGCAGCACAGCCCTCGCAATTGTTATGCGCTGTTTCTGACCGCCTGAGAGCTTCACACCGCGCTCGCCGATAACGGTGTTGTATCCGTCTGGCATTGCACGTATAAAATCGTCGGCACAGGCAATACGGGCAGCTTCATAAACTTTTTCGGGATCTGCATTGTCAACACCGTATGCTATATTGTCGTATATCGTACCGCTGAACAGAAATACATCCTGCAGAACGATAGACAAATTATCACGAAGAGACTTCAGCGATGCGTGCTTTATATCCTGTCCACCAAGAAGAATTCTGCCCGCTGTCGGATCGTAGAAACGCTCGAGCAGGGAAACGATTGTTGTTTTTCCCACACCGGTCGCACCGACAAGCGCAATCGTCTCACCCGGTTCAGCCTTGAATGAAATACCGTCGAGAACTTCCGAGCCTTCATTGTAGTGGAACGATACATTGTCAAACACAATCTCGCCCGATCCGCGTTCAATTTCTTCCGGCTCTGCATCTTCTTTGATCTCGCTCTCGGTATCAAGCAGCTCACAAATCCTTACCGAACAGGCGTGAGCAACCTGAATATCTTCAATCAGACGGGCAAGAGTTGAGAGCGGCGTGTAGAACATCGACAGATACATAAAGAACCCGACAATATCGGAAGTGGACATAGATCCGCGCATTGCAAACAGACCGCCGATACCCATAACGATAATAGTTCCCACTGACGTCATGAACTCCGCTGTCGGATGATATAATGCGCTGAAGAAATTCGCACGTATATTTACATAAGAATAGCTTTTGCAGTAATCCTTCATTCTGCCGAGCTCGTATTCTTCCTTGCCGAACGCCTGAATTTCTTTCATACCCGAGATGTTGTTCAGCGCAAGAGCATTGAGCCCTGCGAGATTCTCAAGATTGATCTTGAAAAGCGGCGCTACTTTTGTGACGAAAATCCTTGAAAGATAGAGAATAAACGGAACGGGAAGAAGCGTGTAGAGCGCAAGCGTCGGATTGATAACGAAGATCATGACTGCTACACCCAAAATTACAAGAATATTTGAAACTATATCGGGAATGGAGTGCGCTATGAGAACCTCAAGCTGACGGGTATCGTTTATCATACGTGACATGATCTCACCGGTCTGCTTGTCGGAATAGAATCTCATAGAGAGCGACTGTAATTTGTCGTAACAAATGTGAGTCAGATTGGCTACGAAATTCCATGCGCCGACATGAGCCTGCCAGAGCGCGAGATAACGGAAAACAGCACGAAGCAGATAAGCCGAAGCCATGACAGCAACATATGTAATGATAATCTGTGATGTCAGATTTTCCGGAGTTCCGAGAAGCGCCGTGAGCCGCCGTACAGCCTCAGGAGTAACAAGACTGAGAATTGAAGACGCGAACAGCGAAAAGGCGGTAATAATAAGAGATCCCCACCACGGTTTCGCGAAAAGAAGCATTCGTTTTATCATAAAAAATCCCTCGAAATTGATAAATCAAATGTATTTTAGCACAATTGGCGATCAAATTCAAGGGATTTGCGGAATTGCTGTTAGTTTTGGAATATATTATCTGTAAGCCTTTGCGAGACCGCCCTCAGCAGTTTCACGGTATCTGAAGTGCAGGTCGCGTCCTGTTTCATACATTGTATTAACAACCATGTCAAAAGAAATTTTGCGTGTCTCTGACAGAAAGTTGGCAAGACTGAGCGCATTGATAGCTCGCATTGCGGCAACGGCGTTTCTCTCGATGCAGGGAATCTGAACAAGACCGCAGATTGGGTCGCAGGTGAGCCCCAGATGATGCTCCAGAGCCACCTCAGCCGCGTATTCGATCTGTCCGATACTCATCTCGTGAAGCTCGCAAAGCGCCGCAGAAGCCATTGCACAGGCTGCTCCGATCTCTGCCTGACATCCGCACTCTGCGCCCGAGATCGACGCATTGGTTTTGATAAGATTGCCGATCAGTCCCGCAACAGCGAGCGCATTGACTATCTGCTTCTCTGAGAAATGCTTCTGTTCCTTCATGTACTTGAGCACAGAGGGAAGTACAGCGCACGCACCGCAGGTAGGAGCAGTAACGATTGTACCGCAGTCAGCGTTCTGTTCACTCGCGGCAAAAGCGTATGCACAGACGATTCTGTTTTCACGTGTACTGGGTGACTCGTCAATATGACGCTGATTGTAGAGATGCTGAGCCTTCTTCTCGACATTGAGTCCGCCCGGAAGAGTACCTCTCTTCGTGAGTCCGGTTTCAATAGCTTCATTCATGACATACCAGACATTCAAGAGAAAATCGCGGATTCCCGAACCTTCATGATCGTATACATAATCCGAAAGACGGATGTTCCTGTCAAGACAGTACTCGGCGATCTCTGTAAAAGTTGAGTGCTCGTAAATATCCGGAGAATCATATTTTGCCTGACCTTCGATTCTTATATCACCACCGCCGACAGACATAACGCGCATCTTGGCAGTTTCATTTCCGCTGCTGTCATATGCGAAAAAATCGAGAGTATTGTCATGCGGAAGCTCAATCGTGCGGTCGGTATTGAAAACGATATCGCACTTTTTCGGCTCAAATGTTTCGAGTATGGCTGTATCAGTGCGGTGGCCGACTCCTGTTTCAGCCAAAGATCCGTAGAGAATCACTTTATAGTATTCCGCATTGGGATTTTCGTTTTTGAATATTGCCGCGGCTTTCTGAGGTCCCATAGTGTGCGAGCTTGACGGCCCCCTGCCGATTTTATAAATTTCGCGAATGGTTTTCATGTCGTACCTCTTAATTATGTTTTAGTGTGAAACAGGGCAAGCTGAATGTGCCTGCCCTGAGTGTAATCAATTATCTTTTAACATCGTAGCCTTCTGCTTCAAGACGCTTGTATAACTCTTCGGCTTTCTTCTTTCTGCGGAGTGCTGGGAAGAAGATGCCTGCAGCAATACCGAGAGCTAAAACAACAAGAATAGAATAGTCAATCCATCCGGGCACATTGTCGCCGAAAAAGATACTGGGGCGTGATCCCGAAGAAGTGGATTTTGCGCTGATAGAGTTTTCGCCGTTGTAATCTTCAACAGAAATGTTTTTGATCTTGAGATTCTTTGAAGAAAGCGCAGCGGAAGATGATGTAATATCAATGTCAATGCTGTCAACTACAAGCTCATGTGTCGTTGAAACGGATGCATCAGCGGAAAAGCTTCCGCCGAGAAGGTTAACACATCTGCCGTAGATTGCGTAAGAATCTTCACCTGACATAGAGATATCAAGACTGCCGTCAACAAAAGAGAAATCGGCAGCATCGCTGTAAACACCGTATTTGCCGGCTGTGATAGTGTACTTGCCGTCGATAAGTCTGATTTTCTGTGAGCTGTCCTGAGTGATCAGGTAGATACCGATCTCGCCGGCGTCAATTGTAAGAGAACCGTTGCCCTTGAATACAATATTACCCGAACAGGAAATGCCGTATTTGTCAGCCTTGATATAGTTGTTTCCTTCGAGAATGACAGTACAGTTTTTGGGAAGACGCAGACCGTACGCTTCTTCGGTTTCAAGATTGAGATTAGTCAGCGTAAGAATATCGTAGCGGTTCGCCCATTCATAACCCGGACCGCGCATATTTTTGTCAGCGGTGGCGATGTTGACGGTAGAAGTGACCGTGTCAGCCGCCTGTGATTCTGCAGGGAGAATAAGAACCGCTGAGGATATCGCAATTACAGCGGACATAATCAATGAAGTAACCTTGTTCCGTAAATTTCTCATATGAATAAGCCTTTCTTGGACAGTAAAACGAATTTTGTTATAATCATACTGAATAGTATTTTAACATAAATAG
>CAZPPN010000116.1:0-6414 GCA_964588425.1 uncultured Ruminococcus sp.
CGCAAGCTCGAAACACCCAAGACTTCAATGGAGTTCCTTTTTGGTACTTTTTCCTCGATAAAGGAAAAAGTACGAACCCCATTATCACGTTTCCTCCCCTGTCACAATGTATCATTAAAACTTTACAAAACAAACGATATATTCGTAGGGCGGTGCCTTGTGTGCCGCCGTCGAACGCATCAGGCAAAATGATATTTCTATCAATATAATGCATATTTGAAACCACACCGACCGCCGTACGTTTTCGGCAGGAGACGAACCCCATCCCTACAAATTATTGCAAATTTCGCCACATAACGCAAATCTTGTTTAATACCAATCTTTTTGCATGAAAATCAGGTGATACATCACACGACTGTAACCCTCACTCCGCCAGCAGTACAATGCCGATACCATAGCGTCCGCTTGTTCTGGAGTAAAGCGAGAGTCCCGCATTGTCCTTCATCCTGAACTCAAGCATAAAGCTGTCCTTGTCCCTGATCTTCAGAAGAATATCCGACGGAACAGCAATGTCGCAAAGCGTGCCGTATGTTCCTGCTTCTTCAAGAATATTGTCAACAGGCTGATAGTGATGCGACAGCGCACCGCGTGAGTCTGCCGGATCGTCCGCAAGATAAATCTCACCGCAGGAGTATCCGTCGATCAGAACTTCCATCATACCGCCCCACTTGCGAGCGTCTGTCTGCGGGAATGAGTTCTTGTTCGCACCCGGATCGCAACGGTATCCGAGCATATAGTTCAGATCCACTCTCTCATCCGCCTTGTCGTCAGGTGTGTCGTGAGTCATGGGCTCTCTCGTCGACGCTTCAAATACAAGTCTTAGATCATTTGCATCCGCAAGTCCGGGAACAGTGTCCGCCTTGACCTCAGCCTTGAATCCGCCATTGCCCAGACCGCTGATCTTGCCCATCGCAGTCGGAATCGTACGCTCAAATCCGCTCTCGAAAGCAGCAGGATCAAGCACAAGCGCACCGTCAACCTCGCCCTTTACATCAAAGAGAAGCGCGTTCTGCATGATAAGCTCGTCGCCGTCGTAAAGTCCGAACGAGAGAAGCGCAATACCGTCATGCTCCGGAACCGTGAACGAGATCTCGCCTGCCGGGAATGTGCCGTAGCCTGCCCAGACAATACCGCTCTCGCCGCCGTCAGCCACCCAGTCGCCGCAGATCGGATCCTGAACCGTGAGCTGCCATGCAATGCTGAGAAGCTTTCCGTGCTTTTCATCCGCGAAGCTCGAGCCGAACAGCGAAATCTTAACCTCATCCCCCGGCTTTACGGTAGTCATGGGAGCAAAATCCGCGCCGAGATAATCCTGTGAATGGAGATCGCGCAGAGTCATGCCGTACATATCGTAGCCGAAATCCTTGTCCCCGTTGTCGATCTTGTAGTATCCGTTGAATTCGTTGATTACATCGTGGAATTCCGTGAATACAAATCCGCAGAGCTTGTCGTGCAGACGGAATTCGTTGATCATGTATTTGTACTGCCATGAAATGTCACTCTCGCCGGCGTTTCCTTCGATGCCCCATACGTTTCCGCATTCGCTGTTCATGCACGGAACATCAGTCATCGTGTAACCTGTCTTGTAGTTAGCCTGCGATCCGACATACGCACCGTCACAGAAGCTGTCAACAACACCCTTTACTCTCTCGTACCCGTTGGAGTAGAAGTGCCATGTGTTGACATCAGTAATTGTGTGGTCGGAATTGCAGGGAGAGTTGTCCTCGATCAGTCTTGTATCGTCAAGCTCTCTCGCCATTTCACAGCACTTCACTACCCACTCGGCAGTCTCGGGCAGATATTCTCTCTTTTCGTTTCCGTCCGAATCCTTGAAACCGGTCTTGAGTCCCCATGTTTCGTTAAAAATTACCCAGTAGAAAATCGACGGGTGATTGCGGTCACGGATGATCTCAGCCTTCATCTCTCTTTCGTACTGCGCTCTTGTTTCCGGAACCGGATCGCCCCAGAAGCATGGAATGTCTTCCATGATGAGAAGTCCGAGACGGTCAGCCCACCAGAGCTTCAACGGTTCTTCCGCCTTGATGTGTACTCGCGCCATGTTTATGCCGATTCTCTTCAGGCGAAGAATCTCGTCACGGCAGTCGTCATCTGAAGGAAGCGTGAAGAATCCCTGCGGATTGAACGACTGATCGAGCTCACCGTTGATGAAATACGGCTTTCCGTTTAATGTTATGTAGTTGCGGTTGTTCGCGCCGAATTTGCCGACACCGATCTCGCGGATACCGAAGTATGTTCCGACCGTGTCAGCAGAGCCGCCGCAGGTAAGAGTCAGCGTGCCGTCGTAAAGATTCGGCTCCTCAGGTGACCACAGCTTCGGCTCGTCAACCTTGAATGAAATGAATGCAGCTCCGTCCTTTACTTCAGCCGATGCGGAAATATCGCCGAAAGATGCTGCCACAACAGCTCCGTCAGCCGCGCCGATGCAGTCAATATCATATGTCACCGTACCGTCGAGCTTTGTCTTTACGAAAAATCCGCCGATGTATGCCTCGCCTCTTGTTTCAAGCCATACAGTCTGCCAGATACCTCTCGCATTGCCGTAACCCTGCTTGCCGTAAGTCTGGCATTTTTCGCTCAGGTCTTCGGCGTCAACCTCGATCACATTGTCACCGCCGCGATCCCAGATATCCGTCACGTCAAATTCGAATCTGTCATATCCGCCCTTGTGTTCTCCGAGAACCTTGCCGTTGCAGCGAACCTCACAGGTGTAATCAACCGCACCGAAAATGAGGAAAATTCTCGCGCCGTCGGGATTCCACTTCACCGATCTGCGGTAGTAACCTCTGCCGTCACGCTCGTCTGAGATTCCGGAAAGAGGAGATCCCCACGGGTAAGGCACCTCGATCGTTCTGTCGTAAACCGGAGCATCAAGAGAGAACACCCATGTTCCGTTGAGATTGAGCCATTCGCTTCTCTGAGCGTCGGGCTGGGGATAATAAGTCTTGCGTACTTCCATAGCTGTATCCTTTCATCCTGATTATTAACAGGAATTGATTTCAATTACATTTTAATTATAACAGGAACACCGTATTATGTCAAGAAGATTGTTATATACGCACAACAAACCGCTTTCACTTGACAGGGCAGTAAAAATGTATTAAAATATTCACATCAGACAAAGCAGCGAGGTGATATCTTGCTTCCCAAACTGAAGGCCTCAAACTCAATAATCATACTCGCCGGCAGCGCATTTCTCGCGTTCGGACTGTATAACGTGCATTCACTATCCGGAGTAACGGAAGGCGGCGTTCTCGGGCTGACTCTCCTGCTCGACTACTGGTTTAATATCTCCCCGGCTATATCAAATTTCGTCCTGAACGCCATCTGCTACCTGATCGGATGGAAGCTGCTCGGCAAAGAGTTCATCGCATATTCCGCAATCTCGACCGTCGGCTTCTCGGCAGCCTACAAAATCTGCGAAATGTTCGGCCCTCTCTGGCACAGCCTCGCCGAACATCCCCTTGCCGCATCCCTGATCGGTGCCGTGTTCGTCGGTATCGGAGCCGGATTCTGCGTCCGTGCAGGAGGAGCACCCAGCGGAGATGACGCACTCGCAATGAGCATATCGCACATCACCCATGTCGGAATCCAGTGGGTATATCTCGCAAGCGACCTCTGCGTAATCGGGCTCTCGCTCACCTACATCCCCATCGGACGGGTAGTGTATTCCCTGCTCACAGTAGTCCTCTCAGGGCAGATCATCGGCTGGATTCAGAAACTCCCTCAGCGCACATCGGATAAAAAAACATCAGATTCACAAAATCATCCAAAGGAGACTTAATCATGAAAGAAATCAACATCATCCCCGTTAAACGCCTCGCAGGACCGCCGGAGATCAAAAAATCCGGTATCTTCACCATGTGCGGAGGAGAAGCATCAATATTCGTATGGCGCGGCAGACTCATGTGGCTCTCGAACATATGGAAAAGCGGCAATCCCGGTTATCCTGTCCCCGGTGCATACGCAGTTATTTACGACTACAACACAGGGGAGAGCTATCCGCCTGTCGGTCATGACGGATGCTGCTTCTATCAGGCATACTGCGAAAACGACCGCGTATATGTGTTCGGATCAGACGGACGCCGCATCTGGTGTATGACTTCCGCAGACCTCATCAACTGGGAAGAATACGTTGCTGTTGAATTCCCGGATAATTTCGAATGCTTCAACACCGCAGTCTGCAAAGGTCCGGACGGCTACGTTATGGCTATCGAATGCGGCGGAGCTGACGACAGATTCCCCGACCGCCATGACCACCCGAATCCGTATATCGGAACACGCTTCACGGAATTCTTCGCGACCTCGGATGATCTCAGAAACTGGACTCTCATGCCGTTTGAGAAATCATATACCAAAGAACGCTACAACGCCTGCCCCGCTCTTGAATACTGCGACGGTTATTACTACATGATCTGCCTTGAAGCATTCCCCTGCTACCGTTTTGCGCCGTACATCTACCGCACAGCAGATTTCGAAACATGGGAAGTCGGCTACTATAATCCGCTTTTCGTCCCCAGCCGTGAGGATTACACCCCCAAGGACGGCGTTGTACTGACAGAAGAACAGCAGTCTGAAGTTCTCTCACACATCTGTACCAACAACAGCGACGTTGACCTCTGCGAGTACGAGGGCAAGATATACATCATCTACGCCACAGGAAACCAGGGAGCAACAGGCGGCGGTTCATACTGCGAAGCGATCTACAACGGCCCGTTGGACGAATTCCTCAAAGCCAATTTCTCGTAAAACCGCATAAATTATCCCGCCGCGATCATTTTTCAACCTGCGGTTAATACGGCATTTCCCGACAGTACCTGTACAACAGAAAAAAATCTGCTATAATATAAACAGAAGCAGACGTCAGCTTACTCTATTATAACAGAGGTATTGACTATGGAAATGACCATTGGCAGCAATATCAAACGCTTGCGTACCGCAAAAAACATCACACAGGAACAGCTTGCCGAAGTGATGAATGTCACCTGCGCCGCTGTCAGCAAGTGGGAGAGAGGCGAAACTTATCCCGACATCACTCTCCTTCAGCCGCTCGCATACTACTTCAATGTCACCCTTGACGATCTTATGGGATACGATCACACAAAAGTTCAGGCAGATATCGAAAATGCAATCGCGCTTTACGATCAGCATCGGTACAGTGACCGGCAGAAGGCACGCGATATCATAACAAAAGCATATCACGATTACCCGAACGACTATCGGATCATGCACTGCTATATGTGGAACATCGGCGGCGATATGGCTGACAACGATCCTGATGTGCTCATTGCGAACAAGGACGAGTTCCTCTCTATCTGCGGCAAAATTCTTGACGGATGCACAGATGAAATACTCCGTCTGAACGCATGGAATATGCGCGCAAAAATCCTTCACGCCGAGGGAAAGACCGAAGAAGCAATGGAGATTTACAATACCAGATTCGCAAACTGGTATGCGACATCCGGTCAGAAGAGTGAGCAGCTTTTCGCAAAAAACACCGACGATTACTACTCCTGGGTTCGCAAAAATATGTATGACCTCATAGATTTCGCAGGCGACAAGCTCGGACGTGTGGTTTTTTTCGACAAGGAACTGTCCCTCAAAGAGAAAACGGAAAAGGCGCTGAAATACGGTGACCTCATTCTGAATGTATTCGCTGAAACAAATGATCCCTTCTTCGCTTTGCTTGCGTTCTCATTTATCAGAAGAATGGAAAATGATCTGTTCTACCGCGGCGGAAGTGACGATAATATTATCGCGGCATCTGACAAATATCTTGAAGCTGCAGAAAAGTTCTCCGAATGCTTGAGCAAAAACGAAACTCTCCGCGAAGCATACGCAGCTCAGCGTGCATCTGTCCCGACAGATCTTTTCGGATGGATTCTTGACAGTCATCTGAGCGGAGAACGCGGACAACGCCCCGAACTTCTCGAAAATCCCGAATATATGAAAGTGCTGAACAAATACAAACAGCAAAGATAACACAAAAAGGCTGCCGCATTACGGTTTGATCCAAAATGCAGCAGCCGATTTTTTATTCAGTTGACCGCGCCTGACGAGACGGAATTATTCGTCGATCTCGAGGTTAGCGATGAGATAGCATACGGAAGCAAGGTCGTATCTGTGGAGATTACGGTTCTTTTCGTATGTTGTCTCTGTAACGAGCTTGATGGAGATTGCGTTAGCCTTTGCGTCAGCCTTTGCGCTGAAGTTCTTGAAGCTGATGTCGTTGAGGTCTTCAAGAACTTCGAGGTACTTGTCAACGATCTTTGCGGCTGTCTGTACATCGATGAGCTTGAAGAGTTCGTCTTCAGAAGTGATGATACCGTTGTCAGCAGCCCATGCGAGTCTGTCATCAGCAGTGTTGAGTACGTTTTCTGTGTCAGCCATTTCAGC
>CAZPPN010000117.1:0-6407 GCA_964588425.1 uncultured Ruminococcus sp.
GTCCGATGATACCCGACGCGGTTATTGCCATAAATCCCGAGTATTTGTCGCGAACTGTATTGGCAAGAGTGTTTGACACTTCGATCACCATTTCGTTATCGCCGTCACGGATCGCTTTTTCGAGATTATAGCTATACGGAGAACATACACGGATACCCATATCGATACCGTTCAGCCGGAGATGCGAGGTCTGACCGACAAAGCCGAGATCAATTCCGCCACAATCATCACGTTCATTGAATCTGCCTGTATATCTGATTCATCCGGAAAACTAGGGCATTCGTCTCATACCAGTTAAACTAGGAAGAGAATCGGATTTCACGTTATCTGAATATGGGATGAAGTTTTCAAGATCGGTCGAATCGGCGGTTTCGATACTGAATGTCAGCTCGGCTTCATCTGCCGGTTTCATGCATTTCTTTATCGGAATATCTGCGCTGATTTCATTTTCAAAAACTGCGATCACGGACTGATACGGCTCAAGCTCGAGTCGGAGCTTTCCGTTATTGACACTGTCATCCCTGCCGATTTCATCATTCAGAATATCGAGAATCACGCATGACGTCTTCTCTTCCATTCCGCGTAGAGTCACTTCAGCCGATACCGCTTCAGATACGGATTCATTTACGAACATATACACATCCGCATCGGCATTCTTGATGTGGCAGCAGCGGAGCTTCGGGAAGTTTCCGTCAACGGTGATATCTCTTTCAACGATCGAATCGAGTTTATCAATAAGGTTCGTATCTTCGAATGTCATTCTTATGACACGGATTCCCTGTTTTTCAAGCTCGTCTATCGCAGATGTGAGTTTTTCGGGCAGATTATCCGCTGCGGGAACAACAAGGCATTGGTATGTCTGCTTTCCTACGCTGAGTTTACCGTTTTCGGCTTTCGCTTTATGAATACGGCTGCCGCTGTCGTCTGTGAAACAGTCTGCCGGAAGAATATCGAAGTCGATATGAGCGTCATACAGTATTTTTGCAGGAACTTGAGTCAGCATAGCTCGTCCGTCGTAATTCATCCATTCGGCGTCAGCATGATACAGTATAGCTGCGTCGGTGATATGTATTCCGCCTGTCAGGAGATGTGCGGCACGGTTGGTATATCCCATCAGCTTTGTGAAGCCTTCGAACTGCGGATCGGCACCGTTTGCACCGAAATGAGGCGGACAGTCGGGATCGGGGTATGCCGGTGAAAATGCGTGCGGTACGAAATAGTTTACTCCGCGCACGAGCAGATAGTCAAGCAGCCACTTCATTGCAGGTGTGCCCTCAGCCCATCCGTACGCACCGAAAACTTCGCACATTGCTCTGCCCTCAGTCTGGAGACCGATATGAGCAAAGGATGACGCCAGCTTCGCGAGGACATAATCGAAAAATGCAGAATCAGCACAGTTGCCGAATGAGCTTACTGTATGGATATAGTCAGCCATTCCGGGGATAATCTGATGCAGGACGATATCAATACCGCTCATGTGCTGTCCGTCAAGGGAACGGAAATAGTGTCCTGCGCTGCATCCGAGACGTGCGTGAGCGTTATTATCCTCAATAATATGTCCGATATACTGCACTCCGTGTTCCTCGCACCAGTCACCGAGCTGTCTTGTGAAACAGTCGCGGTAAAGCTTTGTCACGGCATCCATATACGCATGACGGATCACTCCGGTATTCTCACCCATGCCGAACCACAGTGCCGGAAGATATTCCGCTGCGTTGATTCCCGTCGATTCGGTCATCATTTCGGTTACTCTGTCGTTCCACGGAAGTGCGAGTCCGGGCATTCCAACGCGCTGATTATACATTCCGTAATCGTTTGTATGTGCGCCGTACCAGTTATTTCCGAAAGACGGCTCGTCGGAGAAAAATCCTGCTATGGTATTGCCGAAATATTTTGCGTAATGCTGATAGTGAGATTCGTAAACCGTATCAACAAGCAGCTTGACAGATTCTTCTCTCAGCATATCGATATAATCGGAACGTTTTGAGCCGCTTCTTGTTTTATAAAGGAAGAAGATACGCCAGCATCCGTCAGGTACGGTGAACTGGACAAACTTTCCGGACACGCCGTCGGTCAGTCTGATCGGGTTCGGAGCGCAATCTTCACCGTCACCTGTTCTCGGATATGCGTAAACATCGAGCAGAACATGGTCTTCGTTTGTTTCACCGAGAGTCAGAAGAGCGTCTTTGAGCGGGCCCATTACGTCAACATGACGCTCGGCAAGATGCCATTTACGGTGTTCGGGATGTTTATTCACCTGTCCTACCGCGTGGCCTGTCGGGAAATGGTCATCATCAAGGATCCATACTTTCATTCCGCGCTTTTCGGATTCGGCAAGAATGAGATCCATATCGCGCCACCAGGTTTCTCCGCAGAAATCGGGATGAGGTCTCGATTCCACGCAGAGCGCACGGCATCCGCTTTTATATATCCGTTCAACCTCTTCGGGAATTGTGTTATAATGATCGCCGTGCTGCCAATAGAACGGGAGCATATAATTATCTTCCGTGCCGTTCAGCACATCACGCAGACGCTGAAACATATTTACCTCCTACGTTTTTAGTCTGTTATTACTTGAGATCAACTGTCTTGTTGCTCTTGACAAATTGATCGAAATATGATTTTTCTGTATCTCTTGCGTAGCTTGCATATACGAAATATGCCTTATCTCCGCGCTTGATCATGATGTATGCATCAGTGTCGATTCCGTCAAGAGTATTGTTGCTGTTCCAGTGCATTCTCTTGCCGTCGGCTCTGAGGTTGTAGATCACTTCTGTATCACCGATCTTTACGCCCTCCGAGTCGATTCCCGATACACGGCAGATCTTTTCGTCTGTGAGTGATACTACATTAATGAGGTGATGTGCTTCGACTTCTTCTTTTGAGAAAATACCGATGTATTCATTGTCTTCATCGGGTTTTGCCTCGGGATGACCGATGTGTGTGACGATCTCTGTGTTTTCAGGATAGATGGGTGTGAGATATGCCTTTACGCCATCGTTATCGATGCAGAACACTCCGTCCTTTGTCTCAGCTTTTCCTGCATAGTGGAAGAGAGCCTCGGATGTGCAGGGATCATGTGTGTAGATATCGTCGATGATAACGTAATGCTTATTGTCGATCACGATAAAGCTGCGGAAGTTTCTTGAACAGAGGTTGGAAAGCGGACCTGTTACGTCAGCACAGATGAATTTTACTCCGTCAATCGGCTCAACTGCGTGGAGAATTGATCCCATGAATCTCATACCGCGGTGGATGTTCATGTCATCCTGGTTCTTTCCGCCGAGCATTACGACATTATGAGCAGCTGCGCGGAAGTAGTAGCCGTGGTAGTTCTTATGGCTGTACGGGCAGGTACCGGAATCAATGAAAAGCTGCTTGCCTTCGGAATATAGCATGAACGAACCTGCATCTTCGTGTGCGTGGTTCCATGAGAATCCGCTCTTTGCCGTGAACAGAGTTGCGTTATTCTCCCATGATGAACGAACGATAGAGTAACCTGTGTTCGGGAATGTCTGGAATGTCGGGATTGCTTCCATTGAACCGTCTTTTTCAAAATATTTGTCGCTGAAGAAGAGGTCTGTAATATCGGAGCAGCCCTTGCCCATTCTGTTGAGATATGCGTATGCTGAGGGTTCTGCGTAGCCGTTGAGGACGAGATACTTCATGAGCTTCTTGACATTCGTATCCGTTGAGCTGTCGCCGTAGTTGAGAAAGCTGATTTTGTTGTCAAGCGGATATGCGAATGAAAGGATAGCATCGGACATTTTTGAGAAGAGCTCATGACGCGCCGCGCAGGGTTTTCCTGTATATCTTTCTCTGTGATACACATAGAAGAGATGTTCGCCCGCACCGTAGTCGAAATAGCCTACACTTTCGTAAAACAGACCTTTTTCGTCGAAATTCTGCTTTTTATTGAGAAGATCAGCACCCTTATATTCAACGAAACCGTAGAGAGCTTCTTCGATGAGTTCGAACCACTTGTCTGATTCCGGAATTTTCTCGGAAACTGTGAGAAGCGCAACACCTGCCGCAGCAATACATACAGCCCACCAGTTGTGACCCATCGAGTCAAGCGCGTGGATACGTGTTCCGGGAAGAACCCAGTCTTTCATGAGCCAGCCTATACCGATATTGATGAATGCGTCGGAAATTGTCTTACGCTCTTCTTCGGTGAGATAATCGTAGATGAAGTCATATCCTGTCGCAAAAGCCATTGTAATGTGCGCTGTTTCGAGACCGGAATGCCATGCGGGGATTCTGTCGAGGTTTTCGGGTCCTGTCCAGACTTTGAATTTTGCGAAATGCAGGAGCGCTTCTTTCAGCTTTTCGGCGCAGGCAATGTCCCCTTCGACAGCGTATTTGAGACCGAGTACGGATGCCATACCGCCGATCTGACTTCCGACATCGTAGTATTTTCCGTGCTGGGAATAGAGAGAGTTCGCAAATTCTTCGGTATGAAGCTCTTCCTTCAGCTTTGCATCGGCTGAAGAAACATATGACTTATATTTTTCGCCGAGTTCTGTACCTTCTTCGAGGGATTTTCTTACCCGTGCAATATCTTCGGCATTACAGTAGAGATTAGGATGTATGTTTTTCATTTTTTGATCCTTTCGTGTGATTTATTTATACAGATGAACTCACGTGTGATTACGATGCAGCTGTTATCAGAAAATATCGTTTTCGTGAAGAACAACACCGCTTTTTTTAAGTTCATTTTGAAGCGCTTTTATATCAAGTGCGGTAAAATCATCAGTCATACCTGCTGCAGTTCCTGCTGCCTGTCCTGTTACCGCACAGCATGGAATAACCCGCATGATATCCCACATTGTTTCATTCACAGAAGTACATCTTCCGGCACAGATCAGGTTCCTGACCTTTGAATTGTATAGGGTTCTGAACGGCACTTCGTATATCGGTCCTCTCTTTTTCCAATCTGACACCATGCCGACAGAATCTTCAAAATATGTATGCATTTCTTTGTCGGAAAGAACATATTCTCCGACGATTTTTCTTGTCATTCTCACCTGCGGTATTGTGGCTATTGTTACCGGAACTGTTTCGGAATCATGCTGACGTTTTTTCAAAAAATCATTATATGTTGACTGATGCGAGAGACACATTTGCTCAGACAGCTCTTCACCGTCAAGACCGCTGAAACGTCTGTTGACAAGCAAATTTTCTTTATAATCTTTAGTTTTTTCTTCTTCGGGAATATCCGCACAGCCAACCACGTTCAGCCTGTATCCTTCTTTGCCAATGGAATAATACCATGCTGCAAGTATATTTCCCTGCTTGAAAGTATCGGTCGGAACGTCTGCAAATTCCGCAATATCGCAGTCTCCGGTTGCATCAACGACAGATTTTACCTTATATGCCAGTCTTCCGGATTTGTTTTCCGTAATAATGTGCTCGATTTTATCGTCCTGCATATCAACACCGACTGCATATGTACCGTAAAGTATATCGACCCCTGAATCTTTCAGCAGCTTTTCAGCGAGTATAGCAAAAATCTGAGGATTATACTGAACTTCAAACCTTCTGTCTTTTTCTCCACGCGAACCGTTATTATCAAGCCAGTTTCCGGGATACATACCCTCCGCACCGTGAGTGATTGACAAGCGCAAAAGCTCCTCTGCTATGCCGAATGATACCTGATGGCCCAAACCGTCGCACAGCGGAAGATAAATTGTCACAATACCCGCTGTACCAAGTCCGCCGAGAATAAACTGACGTTCAAAAAGCACAACGCTTTTCCCTTGTCTGACGGCGGCAAGAGCGGCTGATATTCCGGCAAATCCACCGCCGCATACTGCCACATCATAATCTTTTATAACACGGGTTTTAATACTTTCTTCAATAAACATTTCGGCACAACTCCAAATACAATTCACGCATTTATAATACCACAACCGTCTGTCAATTTCAATTTCTTCTTGCGAAACAAAAATCACATATCGAACTGGCTTCCCCAGAGCTTTGCGTAGAATCCGCCGTTTGCTACAAGCTCGCTGTGACGTCCGGTTTCGATGATCTTACCGTCTTTCATTACAAGGATAACATCGGCTTCCATGATTGTCGAAAGTCTGTGGGCTACGATGAAGCTGGTTCTGCCCTCGGTCAAGGTATCGAATGCGTGCTGAATCTTCATCTCGGTTCTTGTATCGATTGAAGATGTAGCTTCGTCAAGGATAAGCATGGGCGGGATTTCGAGCATTACTCTTGCAATACAGAGAAGCTGTCGCTGTCCGGCTGAGAGCATACCGCCGTCATCGCTGATCACGGTATCATATCCCTGCGGCAGTCGTCTGATGAAGCTGTGAGCGTGTGCGGCTTTTGCGGCTGCGATCACTTCATCATCTGTTGCTTCGCGTCCCATTTTGATATTATCGCGGACTGTGCCTCGC
>CAZPPN010000118.1:0-6405 GCA_964588425.1 uncultured Ruminococcus sp.
GGGAAGAGGAAGGCTGTTTTATGAATCCTAATGACAAGATCCGTCAACATAGTTATTATACACTATATTTAGTAGCTTGTCAATAGTTTTTGCACAATATATTGTGTTTTTGTCATTTTTTATTCTCCGCCGATCAGAGAATATCCGCATAGATTCTCATAATCGTACGCTGTACATCTGCGCCGCGGATCTCGATGATATAATCAATTTCAAGCTCTCCGCCGTCCTCGTATGACAAGCTGCCGACACACTTTCTGCCGAGAACCGCAAGCTCAAACGGCATGATGGGAGTATTGTACACAGAGAAGTGACGCACGCCTTTTTCACACACGATACTGCTCGTGACATCCCCCTCATGGAAGATCGAAACCGCCGACGGATTGGATGTATTGTAAAGAATAACTGTTCGTGTTTTGTCCAGCGAATCGTGCTCATCGTACGCAATCTCGATCTCTTCACTTCCGTCCGCAAGAATACGTCTTGTCATCGAAGCAAGAGTCTTGAACACAAATGCGTCATCATTGTCCGTGATATCCTTGTCCGGCTCATCGGCTTCGGCAATGAACTTCGCGAATTCCTCGATCTTCTGCATGATGTCATAGTCCTCGTCACCGTCATATTCGGGATCGAAATCATCGTAATCGTCGAATCCGAAACGGCTGTCGGCACCTGCATCATTGTCGCAAATCACACGGAGAGCCTCGTCCATTTCATCGGGATAGTTCTCGGGCGTGATCGGCGCATTCTTTTTCTTCGGCGGCGGAGCGTATTCAAACAAAGACTTCATTCCGCGCATTCTGCTCATATCGGGAAGAATATGTCTTGAGATCAGCGTGAGCCGTACCGTTCTGTGCTCCGCTTCCGTGGGGTTTACACTGCTGTTATCAAATTCTGCCATTTTGTCTCCAATAATCTGAATAGTATTTTACGAAACTGCCGTCACGCTTCGAGTATCTCATCGAATTTGCTTCCCATACCGCCCCTGTCATCGTAGGAGTGCCATGAGATAACGATTCCGTCAGCTCTGTTGAACCGTACAGTCTGATTCAGCATACCGCCGCACTGTACCGTGAATTTCTTTTTATTCTTAGGAAGCCAGAATCCGAGACCGTAGTCGTTGTCATCATTCGGATGCGAGATAACGGATGTTGCCTTATCACAGAATTCACTCGAAAGTATTCTCATTCCGTCATACTCACCACGGTTCATGTAGACCGCTCCGAGCTTCGCAATGTCAGCCGTTCTGATGAAAAGTCCCGATCCGCCGACAACATGACCTCTCGGACAAGTCGCCCACGCCCAGCCCTGGTATCGGAGAGGATCGAAAAATCTCTCGGACATCATATCCTGCGCGCGTCTGCCAGATGCCTTCTCAGCCATTCTGCAGGCAAGGTAGAAGTTCGAGTCGGAATATGCAAACTTCTCACCGGGCTTTGTCACAAAAGGATTGTCAAGCACAGCCTTCAGCCAGTCGTTTCCCCATTCAGCCGCGTTCTGGCAGTCGATATCGAGGAACATTCCGCCGAGTCCAACCGTCTGTGAGAGCGCCACCTCAAGGGTAACATCCTTCCACAAAGGATTCATGTCGGGGTATTCGTCGCGGAACAGTTCCCATACAGTCGTGTCGTATCCGATCTTTCCGTCGTCATAAGCAAGACCGCAGACCGTAGCCGCAAAGACCTTCGACACGGAATAGATCGCCATGCAGTCATTGGTAGGACGAACAACTCTCTCCCTGATCTCGCCGTCCTTGTACATTGCAATGCGGTACACGGGAATATTGTTGTAAAAAGCGCACTCCGCCAGTCTGTCAAGTAATTCAAATGATGCCATATCAGTAATTCTCCTTATAATTTCACCCGATCGGCTTGAGAACGGGATCATAAACGATCTCAACCCCATACTTTTCAGCCATATCAAGCGCTTTCTCATACGATGCCATGTCACACACATCATGCGGGAAATGCGCGTCGGATCCGATACACATCTTCGCACCCATCTCACCGCACAGCTTGATGAAACGCTCGTTCGGATATGTTCGTCCTCCGCGGATACCGAGCAGATTGATCTCCAAAAGAACGTCAAGCTCCATCGCGCGGGAGACAAGCCGTGAGTATTCCTCAGCGTACACCGCGTCATCCTCGAAATTCATGATCTCAGGATGCGCCACATAAGTGAACAGACCCGTTTCGATCGCCTCAATTATCTGATTTATCTGAAGCCGCAGAAGATCCCTGTCGTCAGTTGTCCTGTACGTGTGGATTCCGTCATACTTGTTGTTTGTGTTATGCGGCCCGAGGATCATATAGTCGATCGGATAGCGTCTCACCATCTCGATGAAGGTCGGAAAATGCTTCGGATAATACTCAACCTCATACCCGAGCTTGATGTCAATCCGTCCTGCGTATTCCTCCCTCAGAGAGAGCACAGATCTCACATAGTCCTCGTTTTTCGCAGTCGTCACATTCATTCCGGATGAATAATCTCCTCCGTCTATCACATACCACGAGTGATCCGCAAACCCGAGCTTTTTCAACCCTCCCGCAAGCGCCGCTTCGACATAGTCCCTGTCCTCGCCGCCTGCATGATCGCATCTTACCGTATGTGTATGGAGATTCACCGTCATCGGCTGTCTTTTGAATCTGTTTTCCATTTCCGATTATTCCTCCCGTTTTTTCTTCTGTCATACGATATTTTATCACAATGTCCCCGAACTTACAATACCCCTCCGCAATTCCGCCGCCGAATTCCGTCTAAATTTCTCTCCGCCCCCATCTTGACAAAAATTATGTTGTGTGATATAATACCATCAACAAACATTTGTTCTTTTTATCGCACACATATTCGCAGATCCGCACGGAATAACGGAAAGAAGGTGAATAATGCGGGATCTGCATAAAACACATACAAAGCCGACAGCGGAATGTATCTCATGCGGATGTGAGATTTACGACGGCGACAGCACATACAGAACATCTCTCGGATATTTCTGCCCCGAATGTATCAGAGAGAGCTTCACGGTATGCCGCACCGAAGAAGACCACACCACCGCTTACTTTACAAAGAGCGATACGGAATTCTGCTCAATGAAAGCGGCGAAGATCAGGCTCACCCGAAAGGAAGACAGGAATTGACAAAGGATTATTATATTAAAAAAAGTCTGAAATTCATAAAAGAACTCAAACTCTACAAAAACTCACTTGAATATTACAAAGGCATCACCCCGACAGACAAGCTTCCCGCGGCAAAACACGAGGAGCTGAAACGCCAGATCGGCAGTCTGTCGCACAGGATCACCGCAATAGAGCATGCATTATCATTCCTCAGTGAAACGGAATACGAGATCATCGACAGGATGTACATATCAGACGAAATGTCAGCGGAAGAGATGTGCGGCGAGATCCCCCTCGAGCGCAGCAGTATCTACCGTTACCGCAAATCCGCGCTTGAGAAAATTTCACTTGCGCTGTTCGGGCGGAAATAAAGCAAGAGTGAAGAAGCCAACTGACACACTTCTTCACTCTCCAGTTATTTCTTAATCACTTAATATCTTCCACAACCGTCGGTCTCTCGTCAAGCTGATGCGGATTTTTCAGAATATTCTTCAGCATTCTGAGCGACGACGCATAGTAGTAACCGTCGCAGATTCTCTCGTCAAGCACAAACTTGAAATCCATGTAGCTCTTCTTCTTGATGTTGCCCTCGGAATCCGGCTCGTACACACGTCTCTTTGCACCGAACGCGAAGAAAACCGGACAGGTTCCGAAATCGTACAGATGATGATAAATCGGCGGAATACCGAGCGAACCCATCGACGTAATGAAATACGAGCAATGGAACGGGCTGAGATCTGTGAGGAACTTCGGAATCAAGCCAAAGTAGTCGATAAATCTGAGAAAAGCCACCGTAAATTTGAGAAGCGGAGCCGGCAGATATGTAAGGATGCGTGCCGTACTGTCAAAACTTCCGCCGGGATTCTCACGGTAACCGACGATCTGTTCATTGAGCGCTTCGTAAACCTCTTTGAGAGTCGCGTCCGGCGGAAGAGATATCTTCACAACCGTATCGGGAGATTCAAGCGACATCTCTTTCTTGATCGTCAATGAAACCTCAACATGACGTCTCGTCCATACTCTCTGCCCTCTGATAAAACGGTTGAGTGCCGGACGCTGGGAAACGAGCCTGATATATGCCGCAATCATGATATGCATCATGCTGATGTTCGACATACCCTCGTTCTGTTTTTCCTTCATGTATTTTTCAAGATTTCCGATATCCACCGTATCGCTGATATAGTTCTGCGATCCTGTTCTGTCGACCATAATGAACGGAATCATCATAGCCATGGGAGAGAGCGACTTTACGCGGCGGAATTCCTTTTCTCTTTTTTTCTTTTTGTTATTTCCGCTGCCGTCTCCGTTGCTGACTTCAACTGACGGATTCTCTTCGACAGCCGTTGTTTTTTCAAGCTCTGCGTTCATACAGTCCACCATCCTCAGAAAATATCATTGGCTGATTTTGCAATTAAACAAAATTATTACCATTTATTAATAATTATATCATATTTCCCACGCAAGCGCAATAGTGAACAAATTAAAATACCGGAAAACGCCTTAAAAATCACGTCTCCGGTATTTTTTGTATTCATTCACCAATTATCTGCCAAAACTGTTTCGTACAACTCTTCTCGAATATGTAAGACCGTACTCAAAATTATCTGTATGCGTATCCTTTTCTGTGCCCGGAATCGGAACGAGGAGAGGCATCTCACCGGGATCAATTCCGTCGGGATCTCTGAACGCATATTTGTACTCGGGACCGTCGTTTTCCTCTTCAAAGAGCACAAGCTCGGCGAGAGTGAAGCAATCGTTCACGAGAAGCTCGAAATCAAAGCGGTAGAACGCGTATGTCTCAGGCTCATCTTCGATCTCGAAAACCTTGTATCCATCCTGTTCCTTCGGAGTGTAGTCGAGGGAAAGATTTGTCCATTCGCTGAGAAGAGAATCGTTTGTTCCGAAAGCCGTAACCTTGACCGTTGTACCCCATTCGCCGTCGATCAGAGCAGCAAAAGCGGAAAGCGGTTCGGGAACACGTGTTGCTGTGTAAATCGAGAACAGTCTGTAACTGTCACCCGTATAGTCGAGTGTGATGTAAGTAGAGGATTTTCCGTCATAGAGATCTGTAAGATCAACCTCTTCAAGGCTGCCCTCGGAAACGGATGACGTAACCTTGATCTTTGTCATGCCCTCAAGCTCGATCGGTGCGTAAACATCCTCTTCAGCTTCCGCCTCAGCAGCCGCGGGATTGGGAGAGATAAGAAGACGGTCATTTGCATAAGCCGATGTTGCGAGCGATCCTGCGGCAATCAAGCCTGCAAGAACTGCGGATAAAATTCCTTTTGTTTTCATTGTTATATTTCCTTTCGTCTGTTGTGTTATATTATTTTACTGTGCCATGAGCTTCAGCATACCGCATTTCGGAACATCAAGTCTGACAATATCCCCGGTAGCGACCGATACTATTCCGGCACACTCACCCAAGCAGTCGTAAATTCCGGCAGTCAAAGCTCTGTCGGATGGATTTTCAACGATCAGTCCGCCTCTTTCACCGCCGCAGAATACATCAGCATCCTTGCCGCAGTAAGTGTACGGAAGATCCGCATAAAGAGCCGTGATGATCTTGTCTTCTCCCTCCGCGCTGATCTCTGTGTAATTCAGCTCGGGATGAAGCGGTCTGAATTTGCCGTGCAGGATGATATCCCTGTTCTCGTTCCAGTATGAGAGATAGTTTTTCAGAAGCGCCTTCTGCTCATCCGTGCTGTCCGCGAGGATAACCGAAATCTGCGGAACGGCGAAAAGTATGTTGAGAAGCTGCTTCGCGCAAAGCTCAATATCCTCTTCCTTCGACCAGTAAAGCATATCGGAATGTACCGCGACCGGGTATCCGAGCAGTCTCAGCTTCGCAATCTCAATACGGTTCATACGGGATTCGTAAGCACAGTCGCCCACTCTGATCATGTTGCCGAAACGGTTTATCGCAGGTCCGACGTAGTTCTCTCTGTACTCGAACAACAGATCCGACTTGATTTCCCCAAGCTCCGCAACAATTTCTTCAAGCAGCTTCTTTACCGCGGCATCAATTGTTACCGTGTCCATTTCATCATTGAACTCAGCAGTTGTGTCTCCCGGACGGAAGCTGTCAATAAAGTCAAGCTTGAAGCCATCTATGTCGTACTCTCTGATAAATCTCTTGTATGTGTCTTTGATGTATTCACGCACTTCCGGATATCTCGGGTCGACGATAAACTGTGTTCCGCCTTCATCATAAAGGTATTTGCCCTTGAATCTCTCATAAGCCTTGCTGTATACTCCGATAAACGGAACGGTAAACCACACCATCAACTTC
>CAZPPN010000119.1:0-6393 GCA_964588425.1 uncultured Ruminococcus sp.
AGACTCTTCCCGAACTTCTCATTCCTCGACGCTCCGTTCAACGCACAGTTCTATAAGCAGGGCAGACCCGAGACCGAGATCGCATATATGGGATGCCGTACAAGAGTTATCGCCAATACATACGATCCCGAAAACGAAATCGTAAGCGGCAGAGGTAACCTCAGCTTCACGTCTGTAAATCTCCCGAGAATCGCTCTAAAAGCCGAAAAGAATATCGACAGATTCTTCGAAGAACTCGAAAGAAATGTTGAACTTACAATCGAACAGCTTCTCGACAGATATAAGATCCAGGCGCAGAAGACCGTCAGAAACTATCCTTTCCTCATGGGACAGGGCGTGTGGCTCGGTTCCGATAAACTCAGTAAGGATGACTCGGTAGGCGAGGTGCTCAAGCACGGAACACTCACAGTCGGTTTCATCGGACTTGCCGAAACACTTGTAGCTCTCACCGGAAAGCATCACGGCGAATCCGAAAGCTCACAGGCACTTGGTCTTGAAATAGTAGGATTCATGAGAAAGCTCACAGACGCAGCTTCAAAGAAATACGGTCTCAATTTCTCCCTCATTGCAACACCCGCGGAAGGCCTCTCCGGAAGATTCGTCAGAATTGATAAAAAGAAATTCGGCGTAATTCCCGGAATCACAGACCGCGATTACTATACAAACTCATTCCATGTTCCGGTTTACTACGGAATTTCCGCAGATGATAAGATCCGTATCGAAGCTCCGTATCATAACCTCACAAACGGCGGACATATCACATACGTCGAGATAGACGGCGACCCCACAGAAAACCTCAGCGCATTCGAAAAGATCGTACGCATAATGCACGACTGCGGTATCGGATACGGCGCGATCAACCATCCTGTCGACCATGACCCGGTTTGCGGATATACAGGTATCATCGGAAATACCTGTCCCGGATGCGGTCGTGAAGAAGGAAATATCAGATTCGAACGCATCAGACGAATCACAGGATATCTCGTAGGAACGCTCGACAGCTTCAATGACGCAAAACGCGCAGAAGAACATGACAGAGTAAAGCATAACTAATATATAAAAAGAACCTTGAAATATTAATGTCATTCAGATAAAGTCCTTACCGTTTAGATAAGCAATTTACGAAAGCCTTCTCGATTATAATTGTTTTCGAGGGGGCTTTTTTTGTATGTGGGTCACTGTATTCGTAACGAAACTCTCACCCTGCGAGAGTATAACTCGGCAGCGAAGGTGTTGTAACTGCTTTGGTACTATGTTATAATATATAATATATACAGAAGCAGTGCACAGCTTATTATTGATGAGGGAGAAAACCAATGCAAAATATTGGACTAAGAATCAAAGAACTTCGGAAGAAAAGTGGTCTTACACAGGAAAAACTGGCGGATTATCTCGGCGTAACGTACAAATCGGTCAGTAAATGGGAATGTGGTCTGACAACACCCGACCTTGCGCTGATCGGTCCGCTTACAAAAATCCTACATGTATCTGCTGACGAACTGCTTGGATTGACTTCAGAAGATACAGAACGCGAAAAATACGATAGAGCATTGCAGAAATATTATGACTGTGAAGTAACACAACTGAACTACGCATGGGCAAGAGCTGCATTGATTGATTTTCCGGATGATTACAGATATATGGAGTGGCTTGCGTATGCTGAGTATCAGCTTGCGTTGGAAGAATATCAAAAAGCTAATAGCAGCGGAAGCGTAGAGTTTATGAACGAAATGACGGATAATGCTCTGCGCAGATATGAAACGATTATTGAAAAGTGCTTTGGACAAGAAGTCAAACGCAAGGCTGTCATAGGGAAGATCATTGTCCTGCGCTTTTGTGAACGAATTGATGAAGCAGAATGGAGTGCTGAATTTGAATATCCCGATTCGGATATCAACAGAGTTGCTGATGTGCTGAAATTGAGTAAAGCAGGACGAGAACTACTTCAACTTCTTGAAAAGGAAACTGTATTTGAAAATTTCGATGATTGCTAAGATATGATATTCTTATTAAATCAACGGATATCGTCATATCTAAACGCATCGTCCGCAATTAATATTTAATGTTGTCCGAATTTCAGAAAAAATAAAATATCAACAAAACATAAAAGGAACATCTCAGATGTTGAAATTATTGCGGCGTCAAGGATGTTCCCGTCTTTTTACTGTATAGAATTTCTTAACCAAACAACGATTCAAGCTGGGAATAAGGGAAATATAGTATCTCTTTCTATAAACTTGATGGTAAATATCTAAATGACATTGGTTAAAATATAGGTTCATTTTTATCAGTACATATTCTTAAGTAACTTACAGAAAGTCCCCCGATGAGACCGTGTGATCCTGTCGGGGGATTGTTGTATGTATTGTTAAATTACTTGTTGATCTTCCAGCTCTTAGCGAGTCCGGGAACTTCAATAAGATCCTTGCCGGGGCAGAGCGGATAAAGACCGAGACAAACGAATACGTACCATGCTGCGGTTGTACCGTTGTCTTCATCACCCGGGAAACCGTCATCTTCCCAGGAGAACGCTTCGAGAGCCATCTTGTGTACCCAGTAGCGTGTCTTTTCAACATCACCGAGCTGTGCATACATATACGGAATGTGGAACGAGGGCTGGTTGGAGATCGCACACTGACCGTAGTCAACAGCGGCAAATTCAGTCATTTCATGAATTTCAATGTTGTAACCTGTGCAGCGGTAGTCGGGAGCAGTCGCAAAGAATTCGTCGAGCTTTGCGAAGAATGCATCCTTGCCGCCGTAGAGTTCAGCGAGACCTTCAACGTCGTGCGGAACAGCAAATGTGGACTGCCATGCGGAACCTTCTGTGTATTCGCCGCCCCACTTAACGGGATCGAAATCTTCAGCCATCTTTCCTTCAGTATCGCGTCCGCGCATGAAGCCTGTTTCCTTGTCAAAGAGGTTTGCGTAGTTCTTGGAACGTCTCATGTATTCCGGAACGATCTCATCTCTTCCGAGTGCTTTTGCAACGGATGCGATACACCAGTCACCGTAAGCTGCGTCGAGCGTGAGGTTTACGGATTCCTTCTGTTCGTTGCGCGGAACATAACCGAGCTTGACATAGGATTCAGCACCGTTGCGTCCGAATCTCGGGAGAGGTCCGTCAATATTGGCGTGCTTGATCATACCGTCGAGAGCATCTTCCCAAGTCTTGCGGTCACCGATACCGTTTGCAACAGCGTGAGCGATAACAGCATCAATGAAAGTGGAAGGCATGCACCCTACTTCACCGAGGGATACCCATCTCGGAAGCCATCCGCATTCACGGTAGTCGTTTACGAATCCTTCGAGCATTTCTGCATATTCGTCGCGTGCAATAAGAGCGAAGAGCGGATATACGGTTCTCGCTGTATCCCAGAATCCGTTGTCGGTGTAACGGGGACCTGCATTGATCTCGCCGTTGATGGGAGTGTAGTGTACCATCTTGCCGTCAGCGTCGTATTCGTAGCACTTGTGCGGATAGAGGAATGTGCGCCACAAACAGGTGTAGAATGTCTTTTCAACCTTTTCGCAGTCAAATTCAGCATCGATTCTGCCGAGGCGTTCTTCCCAGATTGCATCATTTTCAGCTTTGATCTCGTCAAAGGAACGTCCGCCGATTTCACGGTCGATCACAGCTTCAGCAAGCTCTGCGGAGATATAGGATGTACCGATGGAATATTCGGCGCTCTTTCCGTTGAGCCAGATGTGGATGTAACCCTTTGCTGTGCCGTCAACTTCACTGATCTTTGTTTCGCTGAAGTCGATGTCACCGTCTCTGAAACGGAGGACGAAATACATCTTGAAGTTCTCGGCAATATCCTGAGAGTGACCTGTTGTCCAACCGATGATCTCGTTCTTTTCGGGAACTATTGTGAACCCGTTTTCGCCGAGGATCGGGAGAATAGAGAGACAGGATTTTCTCTCTGTGTCAAAGCTGAGTCTTACAGCCGAACCGCGTTCAACGGGAGTCAGCTCAAACGCACAGCGTGAACGGAGGAAGAAATAGTTGAGATAAGAGGGTGTGATAACAGCTTCCGACGGTCTGTATCCGCTCCATGCTGCGGAATTGTTGTCGGCAATGATATCATTCTGCGGAGTCATCAGGAATGTTCCGTAGTCCTGAATCCAAGGGCTGGGCTGATGTGTGAGACGGATACCTTCAAGACTGTGTGATTCGGGGTGATACCACCAGTTTCCGTTTCCGTAACCCATGTTGCGCTCAGTCTGGGGAGAAAATGCCGCCATACCGAAAGGACGCTGAACCAGAGGAAGTGTGTTACCCTGAGAAAAACGGGGAAGTGATTTTGTACCCTGTTTAACATTTACCAAATTAATTCTGCTCATATGTATAACCTCCAAAGTTATATTCAATTAATTATACAATATCGCAGACGGAAATACAAGGTATTTGTCAAAAAAATCGTCTGACACGCTATTTTTGCCGTAAATAATGACAAGTTCGGCTTCATTCGGCAAGACTCTCCGTGATAAAATATCCTCCGCCGGCTCTTTTTCTTTTCCATGTATGTACAATACTTCGCCTGACAGAAGCTGTACGTGAATTACCGTTCTGCGCGGAATATGATATTGAAAGTTTTACATTTACGGCATCGTCATCTGCATCAACAGAATATCTGCATAAAAAGAATGACCGTCTGTTATCTTCGTTGTAAAGAGACATCGCATACACGAATATCTTATCGGCTGCAACGGAGTAGAAAAGATTCATTCTCAAGGCACAGTCCGGATCTTCTTCATCCGAGAAAACAGGAAGCTCAATACTTATCGAATTCCTGCCGCAATATGATATCAGGTGTTCTGTAAAAATCATTTCTCCTCCAAGTTCACACTATTGCTAAAACAAAAAATGTGTGGTATAATAATGGTATAATAATATGGAAGTCAGAAAATTATAACCAATTAAGAAAGGCTCGTTTCATGTCAAATCTTTCACCGCTCGCCGACCGTGTACGTCCGCAGACTTTTGATGATATCGCAGGACAGACGCATCTTTTCGGGCAAAACGGCATACTCAGACGAATGATCAGCCGCGGAGTTATCCCGTCAATGATATTTTTCGGTCCTCCCGGATGCGGAAAAACGACAGCGGCATCAATCATCGCCAAGCAGTGCGGAAAAACCATGCATAAGCTGAATGCCACGACAGCATCCCTTCAGGATATCCGCGACGTTGCGAAAGATACCGAAGGATTTATGGGCATGAACGGCGTTCTTCTGTACCTTGACGAAATCCAGTATTTCAATAAAAAACAGCAGCAGTCATTGCTTGAGTATCTCGAGGACGGAAGAATTACTTTGATCGCATCCACAACGGAAAATCCCTATTACTATATATATGACGCGCTCCTCTCGCGATGCTCCGTTTTTGAATTCAAGCACGTTCCGCCCGAAGAAATCGTCAGAAGAATATCGGAAGTAATCAAAAAAGAATACCCGAACGCAATAGCAGCAGAGGATGCTCTGAACAAACTCGCCGAATCATCGGCAGGGGATGTCAGACGCGCACTTACAATGCTTGAGGTTGCGATAAATTCTGCCGATACGGACGAAAACAGCAATCCTGTCATAGGAAAAGATCTGATAGACAGCCTTACCTCATCTGTGTCTCAGAGTAATTTCGACCGTGACGGAGATGTTCACTACGATCTTCTCTCCGGACTTCAGAAGTCCATCAGAGGCTCGGATCCGGACGCCGCGGTATTTTACCTTGCAAGACTTCTCGAAGGCGGAGATCTCATCTCACCCTGCAGACGGCTGATGGTAATAGCAAGCGAAGATGTAGGACTCGCATATCCGATGGCGCCTGTGATCGTCAGAGCGTGCATCGAATCCGCAAGAGAACTCGGTATGCCCGAAGCGAGAATTCCTCTCGTCAACGCGGCAGTAATGCTGGCAACCGCCCCCAAATCCAATTCGGCATATCTTGCATACGCAGCAGCGGAAGAAGATATCAAAGCAGGACGGGGATCTGAAATCCCGAATCATCTTAAAAGCCCCATGTTCAAAGGATATATATACCCCCACGATTTCCCGAACCATTGGGTTGAGCAGCAGTATCTTCCGGATGATCTTGCCGGACGCAAGTATTACCAATTCGGTGAGAACAAAACTGAACAGGCGGCAAAAGCATATTTCGAGAGAATAAAAGATACAAAATAAAAAAGAAAAAATAATATTAATTTTTTTAAAAAAAGGTATTGACAAATATCTCCCGATGTAGTATAATACATAATGTTGTTGAACCCAAGACAGCAGGTTACAGTAAAAGCATCCGCTATCCTGCCGAGGAGAGACCTTATGTCGAATAATGTAAGCCTTTTTTCCTGCCTAATGCCGGAGAAAGACCCTCCTGTACCGCTCGAGCGCTGA
>CAZPPN010000120.1:0-6383 GCA_964588425.1 uncultured Ruminococcus sp.
GAGCAGCCTTAGCCATTGCCATTGTCTGGTCTTCAAGGGATTCACGAACCTTGAGAGGACCGCGTCTGCCATCGATTGTGGGACGGATACCGATTACGGGATAGTCACCGATAAGTCTTGATTTTGCCATGATTTTTACCTTTCTTTATGTAAAAAATGTAGTTCAGAGTGATAGATCAGAGTTCAATTCTGACTGTGATTACCGAGTATGCAGGGAGCTTTGCGGTAACAGCATTGCCGTCATATGCACACTCGCCTGTTTTTCTGCCGAAGAGGTCGGAGAGATACGCGCCTTTTGCGGGAATTCCCGGGATAAGTGAGATGTCGGCGTCTTCAGCGGATACCGAATAGAGACGTACCGAGAGCGAGCTGTCATCCGCAAATACGGAGGAAATAACAGCACCGGGAGCGTCGACTTTGAGGAACGATCCGCACGGGGGAAGTGTTCCCTTGTGTGCGGTTGTGCTGACGGGCGTGAGCGGACGGTATGTGCTCTGAGCGGCATATTCGCGCTTGGCGGGATCGGCAGGGAGGAAACCGATCGCGAGATTGATTTCATGAACGCCGAGTTCGGGATACGGATCGGGCTTGACAGCGGAGTTGATGAGCGTGGATGTCATTGTCGATTTTCCGCCCGCACAGTTGCCTCTGAAGCCGTATTTCGAGTCGGTCACGATACCAGCGTAAAGCGATGCGCCCTCATCGTAAGCCGCGATGTATGAGAGACCCGGACGTTCGGAGTCGGAAGCATCACGTACAGTGTATCCGCCGGGGATGTTGTAGACGAACTTATCCGCATTGTCCGCAAGGGGCAGATCATATACAAGCACGGGAATCTTATCTCCGCCGTATTCAAGCCAGTCCGCCTTGATGGAAGCCTTGACATAGGATGCGCCCTTGTCGAGAGTGTACTCAACCTTGAACTTGGACGAACGGATCTTTGAGGAGAAGCTGAATCCCTGTCTGAGCGAACCGCGTACCGACCAGCCGATTTCGGAAACATCCGTGATCGGAGTCTTTTCGAGATATGTGCCGATGTTCCATGCATCGGAATTGCTTGCTTTCGTGTCGATATATACGAGAGATGCACGGCGCGCGGAGTCAATATATTCGCGTCCGCTTGACTTGTCGATCATGGAGATCATCTCACCTGTCGAATAGTCGAATTCGCAGCGGATCTTTTCGTTTTCGAGGATATAGTTTTTGTCTTCCTTATCTGTTCTCCAGTCACCGCCGCGCTGAATGAACAGAGGATAATCTTCGACTTCATTCTCACCGAGCACAACGGTCGTGTATGACATCGCGGGAATCTTCACATAAACGAGTACGCGGAAGTAGAGGTGATCCCAGTATCTCTGCATATTGCTGTCAAGAAGCTGGAATTCAAGCGGATTTCCGGCGGAGTCCTTGATTGATACACGTCTCAGATCTCCTCTCCAGTCCCATACTGTAATCTCAACAGGCTCTTCCTTGTCAGAATATGTATTGTTGAAAATATTCCAGATTCGTGTGATGCCGCCGCCTCTCTCCGGCATTTCGCGGCCTGCAAAGTTTGAAATGTTGTATCCGACACCTGCGCCTTCAGCCTGTGAATCGGGATCGGCTTCGACTGTGACAAACGATGTGTCAATGGCAGATGCCAGCTTTGACGCCGCGAGACCGATTTCGGAGTTGAGAGTTGCAAGCACATCCTGATACAACCCCATAGCGTGCTCGCGTGTATCCTGTACGCACGAACCGGTGATGATGTCGTGGAAGTGAGTGAACAGAACTTTCTGCCATGCATCCTCGATTGCGGCTGAACGGATGGCG
The DNA here is from genome assembly GCA_964588425.1 of uncultured Ruminococcus sp. Lineage (GTDB taxonomy): Bacteria > Bacillota > Clostridia > Oscillospirales > CAG-272 > UMGS1696. The sequence goes on from CAZPPN010000120.1 coordinate 1,813, forward strand.
TGATCTGCTCTTGTTTTTGCGAAAGCCGTTATCATCTCAGCTTCGGAAAGCGCGGTTTCGCATCGTCTGTTTCCTTTTTTGATACGGCTCTGCGTTGTGTAGCATCCGGGGAAGATGAAGTTGAGTTCGGTATCGTGGATCGGGAGCTTGTCGCGTACTGTTTCGGCTTCCCCGAAGAATTCACGGATCGTGCCGAACTTGATCGTCGGGAAGATCGGCCATGACTGCATCTCAATGCCTCTTTCAACGTCGCGGCGTGTAGGTCCTCCGCCATGGTCGCCGACACCGTATACAACAAGTCCTGTCTTGAGACCGCCGGAACGCTTTGCAACATCGAAAATGCACATAGCCGGCTCGGGAGTGATTCCGCTGTTGTACCAGAACTGTTCGATATAGTTGATAAGCTCTTTGCCCGACGGGGATTTCCAACGGTAGAGCGCGTAATCATTGTCAACAGCGCGGCAGTGGTAGTAATACTTTACTCCGCCGTATGTGTCGATCTCGGGGAGATTTGCGCTGTGTCCGAATGTGTCGGGGGAGAAGTCGATTTCAAGACTGTCGGGATCAATACCCCACTTGTCGCGCAGGTATGTTCTGGAATATTCGAGATGACGGATAAGCGATTCCGTATTCGGCATATTTTTGTCGGTCTCGACCCAAGCGGATGATGTGATCTCCCAGCGTCCTTCGTCAATGCGCGCTTTGATTCTGTCGTGGAGCTCGGGAGCGTAATCGTCGATGATCTTGTAGACCGATGTCTGCGACTGGCTGAAGCAGAATTCGGGATATTCATCCATGATGTTCAGCATGGTCGTGAATGTGGCGATTGTTGCGGCTACGGTTTCCTGCCAGCTCCACATCCAGTTCATGTCGATATGCGCGTGACCTGCGAGGATGAGTTTGTATTTCTTAGCGTCCTTCTCAAGCGGGAGAAGAATCTTTTCGGCCTCAAGGCAGGCGGATTTTGTAAGAGTTCCGTTTTCGTCAGCGAAATCTTTCAGATAATCGAGAGCGTCCAAAACGATTTCGTCATATCTGCCGTCCATCGATGCGGACAGACGGATTGCAAATTCGACCTCGGATAAAATCCTGACGATATGACGCTCGAGCGGAGTTATATGAAGCTGTTCTTCGAGTGGAAGCCCGAATGTTTCTTCGCGGTACGCTTTTTCACGGTTTCCGCCGAAGCGAACTTTCAGGTCAGCGAATTTCTTGAATAATATCGACATTATGTATCTCCTTTGGTATTTTTTCTGTTACCATAATAATAGCAAAATTTGATCATCTTGTCAATCAGAAATGATAAAAAAATATAATATTTGTATAATATTAAAATCCCGATAGCAGGTGTTTTTGCTCAGAGTGGAAAATCGGGGATAATTTAACGGTGTTTATTGACTTATTGACTCCCGTGGAGTATAATATATAAGGATAATATTCTTATCACATATTTGATTCAGAGGTGGCTATGACGGACTCTGTATATACGATCGGTATTGACTACGGAACGCTTTCGATGCGCGCTGTGCTTGTTCGTGTTTCTGACGGACAGGAAATGGGCAGCGTTGTGTTCGAATATCCTCATGCCGTAATCGACGAATATCTTGACGCACCCTGCGGAAAAATCAAGCTCGGCGCTGACTGGGCACTGCAGGATCCGCATGATTACCTCGACGCGATGCCGCTTATCAAGGATCTTCTCGGAAAATGCGGAGTCTGTGGCAGGGATGTTATCGGTGTAGGTGTGGACTTTACCGCCTGCACTCTTCTTCCGGTTTATTCCGACGGTACACCTCTGTGCTTTGACGAAAAATTCGCGGACAATCCCCATGCTTATGTCAAGCTCTGGAAAAACACATCCGCCCAGAAGTACGCGACACGAATGACTGAGCTTGCAATAGAACGCGGTGAGAGCTGGCTTGATTACTGCGGTGGCAAAATTTCGAGCGAGCATCTCTTCCCAAAGCTGATGCAGACTTTGAACGAAGCTCCCGAAGTGTATGACGCCGCAGATTACTTTATCGACGTAGGCGACTGGCTTGTGTGGCAGCTCACGGGAGAGCAGTCGAGAAGCAGTTGTATGGCAGGCTACAAGGCTCTCTGGCTTGACGGAAAGTATCCATCAAAAGACTACTTCAAGGCACTTGATCCACGACTCGAGAATGTGGTGGAAGACAAGTTGAACTGCCCGATCTCAACGGTCGGAAGCCGTGTCGGATACATATCCCGCAGAGCAGCGGAAATTACAGGACTCAGCGAAGGTACACCTGTTGCAGCCGCAGTTATTGACGCTCATGCCGCCGCACCTGCCGTTAAAGTCAAGCCCGGAAAAATGTTCGTCATCATGGGCACATCCGGCTGTTACCTCATCCCGTCGGAGAAGAATAACCCCGTTCCCGGAATCATGATGCTTGTGCGCGACGGAATTCTGCCGGGATATCAGGGATACGAAGCAGGTCAGTCGTGCCTCGGAGATCACTTCGCGTGGTTCGCGGAAAATCTCATTCCTGCAGAATATGCCAAAGAAGCGAAAGAAAAGGGAATCACCCCGATCGCTCTGATCAGCGAAAAAGCAAATACACTCAAACCCGGAGAAAGCGGTCTGATTGCACTCGACTGGTGGAACGGAAACCGCAGTATCCTCTCGGACAGCGAAGTGTCGGGAATGTTTGTCGGTATGACGCTCTCCACCAAAGCAGAGGAAATGTACCGCGCACTCATCGAAGCCACAGCATACGGCGCAAGAGTGATTATCGAAAACTACCGTGAACACGGAATTGCAGTCGATTCAATGGTTGCGTCCGGCGGAATCACGAAAAAAAACACCGGCATGATGCAGATCTACGCGGACATCCTCGGAATAGAGATCCGTATTGCAGGGTCGAATCAAGGCTCTGCTCTCGGATCGGCTATATTCGCAGCCTGTGCCGCAGGATCGGAGTACGGCGGATACGATACTCTTGACGAAGCATCCGAAAAAATGGGCTCGCTCTCAGATGCTGTATATACCCCGAATCCTGACAATGCCGCAGTTTATGACAAACTGTACGCCGAGTATAAACTCCTGCACGATTTCTTCGGCCGCGGCGGAAACGATGTCATGAAGAGACTGAGATCAATCAGAAAAGAGACAAATAAATAAAATTTACATAGACTAAGGAAAACACTATCATGTACATGGACAAAAAAGTTGTATTCTCCGGTGTTCAGCCGTCCGGAGTTCTCACAATCGGTAACTATCTCGGCGCTATCCGTAATTTCGCGGATTTCTCCGATACATATCACTGCTACTACTGCGTAGTTGATGAGCACGCCATCACGGTGCGTCAGGTTCCTGCAGATCTCCGCAAGAGAACATACGAAACACTCGCGCTCTATATCGCCTGCGGTCTCGATCCCGAAAAGAACACCCTCTACGTTCAGAGCCATGTTTCCGCTCACGCTGAGCTTGGCTGGATCCTCGACTGCTACACAATGTTCGGCGAGCTTTCCCGCATGACTCAGTTCAAGGATAAGTCCGCAAAGAACGCTGACAACATCAACGCAGGCCTTTTCACATATCCGGCTCTCATGGCGGCAGATATTCTCCTCTATCAGACAGATATGGTTCCTGTCGGCGCTGACCAGAAGCAGCATCTCGAGCTTGCACGTGACATCGCGGCTCGATTCAATCAGGTCTACGGCGACACATTCGTTGTTCCCGAACCGTATATCGCAAAAACAACAGCGAAGATCATGTCGCTCGCCGAGCCGACAAAGAAGATGTCCAAATCCGACGAAAACGAAAACGCCGTTGTCCGTATCCTTGATCCCCGTGATGCTATCATCCGCAAGTTCAAGAGAGCCGTTACAGACTCCGGAAGCGAGATCAAGTACGAAGACGGCAAGGACGGCATCATGAATCTCATGTCGATCTACGGAGCGTTCACAGGCAAGACCATGGACGAGATCGAACGTGAATTCGAAGGCAAGGGTTACGGTGACTTCAAGCTTGCAGTAGGTGAGACCTGCGCAGACGCACTCGCTCCCGTTCAGGCAGAATTTGCCCGTCTTTCCGCTGATAAGGCTTACCTCGAGGACGTTATGCTGAAGGGTGCAGAAGCAGCAGCACGCGACGCCGCAAGAACAATGTCCAAGGTACGCCGCAAGATCGGATTCATTGATCCCAGAAATTTCAAGAAATAATTATAAATTATACGAACAATCTTCAAAGGAGAAATAAAATGAAAACAAAAGCAGTCAGACTTTACGGAGTGAACGACCTTCGCATGGAAGAATTCGAGCTTCCCGAAATCAAGGATACCGAAATTCTCGCGTGCGTTATTTCCGACAGTATCTGTATGTCATCCTACAAGGCAGCTTCTCAGGGCGCAAACCACAAGAGAGTTCCTGCTGACGTTGCCGAAAATCCCGTAATCATCGGTCACGAATTCTGCGGCAAAATCGTAAAGGTCGGCGCAAAATGGGCAGATAAATTCAAGGCAGGCGAAAAATTCGTTATCCAGCCCGCAATCAACTATAAAGGCTCACTCGCATCTCCCGGATATTCCTATCCCCACTGCGGCGGCGCT
>CAZPPN010000121.1:0-3395 GCA_964588425.1 uncultured Ruminococcus sp.
GGGAAACTTTTCTCAAAAGTTTCCCTCAAAAATTTCGTAAGCGATTGCCGTGATATCCAAAGGAATACACATTGACATTTCAGACCGAATATGCTATACTTTGTTTATACAAATCAGACATTTTCAACAAGGAGTGATCTCTCATGAAACGATCAAGATTTACCGCGCTTTTGTTAGCATTATTGATGCTCGCCTCTTCTGCCGTCTCCTGCTCGGACGGTGACGTGGCAGAAACAAATGAAACCGAATCCGAAACTGCGGCTGAGAGCACAGAAGAACCCGCCGAGACCGATGCGTACATATCCGACTCACTCGACAGTCCGAACTTTGACGGATACGATTTCCGTATTCATCAGGCGCGCAAGGCAGGCGAATATGTCACAGCTATCGAATACACAGGTGAACCGATCAATGATGCTTTGTTTGAATCGAAATGCTATATTGAAAATCGCTTCAACGTCAACGTAGTCCTCTACGACAACATGGATCCCGATCCGGCTTTCACCGCAGTCCGCAACTCAATCACGGCGCAGGACAACTCGTTCGACATCACGATCGCAAACGACGGCAACACATTCGACCTCGCAGTACAGGGATATCTGTATGATCTGAACCAGATACCGCAGTTCGATTTTGATCAGCCGTGGTGGCCGAAAAACGTAGTGGATACAATCACCGTCAACGGAAAGCTCTACTGCGCGTCGAACTACCTCAGTTATCAGGGACTCCACTGGACACGCGCGATCATTGTCAACAAGGATATAGCCGAAAAATACAATCTCGAGATCCCGTATGACGCAGTACGCGAAGGAAACTGGACATTTGATATGCTTCACTCCTACGTCAGCCAGACCGGTGAAGACATCAACGGCAACGGCAAGATTGACGAAGATGAACCGGCAGGTCTTACAGGAAGCAATTTCTATGCCCTTCAGGAGGCTGCCGACCTTCCCATCTACCGTCACAACGAAGACGGCAGTATCTATATGGATATTGATGTTGAGCGAATCGACAAGTATGTTGAGCTTTGCCGCAAGCTGACTGACACGACATTCTATTTCACGATCAACACAGACGGTCACGGTCAGGTCACATTCAACAAGGGCAAGACATTCATGGCGTACTCCGAAATCGGCGGTGCTTACGACAAATACAAGGACAGCGATTTCCGCTACGGATTCCTCTCTTCCCCGAAGCTCGACGAATTCCAGACGGAATACATCAACTGCTGTACCGACCAGCCGTGGGGTGTTGCGGTATGCGTCGAGGATGAGCAGGCTGAGATCATCGGTTACATCTGTGAGGCTATGAGCTGCTACAACTACAACAAGGTACTGCCGGTCTACTTTGAGGCGTCGATGAAAGCAAGAATCGCCGATCAGCCGGACGACTCCGAGATGCTCCAGCTCATAAGAGACACACGTGCGCTCGGATTTGCGTTCGCATACGACATGGACCTCGGTGATATTTTCAAGCACATAGGCAAAAACCAGAACGCTGCATCCTATCTCGCGAGATATCAGAAAGCCGGTACACGTATGCTCGACAGATTCCTTGAGAAGTTTGAAGACTGATCAGGCATAAAATCGCAACGGAACTGACCACTCACAGAATTTCGTTTTTCTGCCTGTGTTTATCAATACTTTAACTGATTCTATCGAAAATACCATCTTGCATGAAGGAGATTCCATATGGAAGTTATTGTCTAGCCGTCCGGTAATCTTACGTTGATACAAAGCGGTCTCTATCTTATCAAAGATCAGCCGGTCGGACACCTTTTCGCAAAAAACAAAATCTATCCGCCGACAGGATGCCGTATTGCCGGGAACAGCATCAGTCTTGATTTCGCCATCGGTCACGCTGATTTCGAAGTTGAATATTGTACAACATACTACAAACTTACTATTCGCGGAATAAGCGGCGGCGACGGTTTTATTTACGGGCCATACGAAGTTGATCTTCCGCTGTTTGCCGACACACTCGGTGCCGTATATGACGGTGAAAAAGCAGTCTGCATCCAATCGCTGAACCCGAAAACAATCGGCGGATTCCCCGGCAGCCTGATGACCTCACATCCATACAAAGATAAAGCCGCAGATGATCCACACAGATTTGCCGGACTTTACAGCACTGCTTTTCCGATCGAATCCGGCAAGACCGTACTGCAATGCTATGTCGAAGATATGTCAAAGCTTGCGCTTTTCGACTATCTCGGAATGAAGAACGCGATCGCTTGCGAAGTTCCTGCCGAGGATGCCACTCCGACAGGCAGTTCAATAGCTCTGTTTTCATGCGAATTCAACGATCTCCTCACAACCGTCGAGCAAATCGAGCTTGCAGAAGGGCTTCCGCACCCCACAATAGACGGAAAATGGGCAAAAACTTCCCCTGACGCATCGCGTCCATACATTCAGGCAGAATTCAGTGCAAAAAACAAAGACAGAATCATTGAGCTGACAAAAAAAGCAAACTTCACCTGTCTGTACAACGGTATGCCGTTTATAAGCTGGGGACATTTTCTGATTGATGAAAGCAAAATCGGCGAGGGCGGTGACGACGGGCTGAAGCACTATTCCGAAGAGCTGAAATCACACGGACTGAATTCCGGCTTCCACACTCTCACCAATTTCATTCAGACACACGACAGCTATATAACGCCCGTTCCCGACAAGCGCCTGCTGGTACTCGACAAGACATCGCTCGCAGAAAACATTGACGGATATGAAACTGAAATCGCGATATGCGACAGAAACAATTTCGCGGCTCATCTTCCCGTTGACGTTATCCGTATCGACAGCGAACTGATAAAATTTGCCGGTCTTGATGATTCGGACGGAAAACTCATTCTGACAGGATGCGAAAGAGGTGCGTTCGGCACAGCGGTATCGGAACACAAAAAAGGTGACGAAGTATGCCGTCTATGGTCTCACAGCTACGGCACGCTCTTCCCCGATTTTTCAATGATGCGCGAAATGGAAGACCGTCTCGGACACATTGTAAAATACTGCGGCATCAAGCGGCTGTCCTTTGACGGAATCGAAGGATGCGCTTATCTCGGCAGAGGTGAATACGGTCTTTCGGAATTTGTTCGCAGATGCTACGAAGTATGGGGTTCAGAAGTTTTGTCTGACGCTTCCGGATCATCTCACTACCGCTGGCACGCTCAGACTTACTACAACTGGGGCGAACCGCACTACAACAGTGACAGACGAAGCGGAATGTTCAACTACCGCGCAAACAATCAGGCATATTTCAAACGCAATTTCAATCCGCCGATGCTCGGGCAGTATCAGATATCCCTCTCGCTCGGACGGCATGAAGCAACATCCCCCGAAGGATTTGAGTCGATGATGTCGCAGTCGATCGCGTATGACGCAGGCTTCGGACTGTATCTG
>CAZPPN010000121.1:3405-6271 GCA_964588425.1 uncultured Ruminococcus sp.
CTGTTTGATGCAACTCTGCGCCACGGGTATGTGGATAAATATTTCGAAACCGCCGCCGTATGGGATGATATGCGATACCACGGATGCATACCGGATGAATTGAGAGAACGCATGAAAATCGACCACATCGACTGGCATATTGAAAAGACCGACGATGGATGGACGGTATATGAGATCAACACTGAGAGCCACGACTTCCCATATCAGCGCATCACAGCAAACGGAAAAGAAGGCGACCTCTTCCACACCGACTGTCCGCTTCTTCCGTATCCAATCAAGTGCCGGATAAGAGTCGGAACACCGCTTGAAAGTGGCGAGATCCGAAATCCCGGATTCCATCACTGCTGGGGTGGAGACACATCTGAACAGATCACATTCAACATAACGGCGTATGCAGGTGAATATCTGATTTACGAAGGCGGTACAACAATCGAGAGACGTGACAAGGATTACAACCTCATTGAAACAGCCGAAGGTACCGGCATACCGATCAGGAGCGGAAACCGACGCATCGACTCACTCGTTTTCACATACGATACCGAGGACACAGACCGTCTCTCACTCAATGCAAAAATATTTGCTGTACGCGGCATTACCAAAGTCAAAAGAAAATAAAAACGAAAAAAGAAGCCTGTCCCGTGTGGGATGAGCTTCTTTTGCTTTTCGTATCTTAACTTAGATAAGTTCCTTAACCTTGGAAGCCTTACCAACTCTGTCTCTGAGGTAGTAGAGCTTAGCACGGCGAACCTTACCGTGACGGATAACGTCGATAGCTTCAACGTGAGGAGAGTGGATGGGGAATGTCTTTTCAACACCGCAGCCATATGCTACACGTCTTACTGTGAATGTTTCGGAGATACCGCCGCCGTGACGAGCGATTACTGTACCTTCGAACATCTGGATTCTTTCACGGGAACCTTCTTTAATCTTGTTGTGAACACGGATTGTGTCACCTACATTGAAGGACGGTACATTTTCCTTCAGCTGCTCTTTTGCAAAAGCGTCGAGTTTAGTCATTTTAGTCGACTCCTTCCTGAAATTGAAAGCGTTCATGCAGAGCGTTGCAGAGGACCGCTTTAAGATATTTTTATGTCTGCCGGATCATTGTCTCATCCGGCGCATACGACGATATTATATCACAACTCCTCACGTTTGGCAATACCTTTTTTAAAAATATTTTCCGGAAATTTGCCGATTTTTTTGCGTAAATTTACACTTTATTTACATTTTAATTTATTGTAAACTTATTTGAGCCGAAATGTAAAACCGTAAAATTTCGCTTGACATTTTTATTTTTCTCTTGACTTCGCGTGTAATTCGTGGTAAAATCGTATACTGATATAGCTTCGCCAATCTGACGGTTTACGTTAAACCATCATTATTATATATATAATATCATGATTTGCGAACATAAACCGCCGCAGAGGCACAAGTTTTTAGAATGGAGTGATAGCTCGATGGTCAAACCTCAAAAGGTAGGAAAAAACATACGAATGAGTTTCTCCAAAATCGACGAGCCGCTTGAAATGCCAAGCCTCATCGAGGTTCAGAAGGAATCATTCAATTGGTTCCTCGAAAAAGGACTTATGGAAGTCCTCGAGGACGTATCCCCTATAACCGACTATTCCGGCAACCTTTTCATAGATTTCGTCGGTTACTCGCTTGACTCGACCCCCAAGTATCCTGTTGAAGAATGCAAGGAGAGAGACGTAAACTACGCCGCTCCTCTCAAAGTGGACGTCCGTCTCACTAACAAGCTCACAGGTGAGGTCAAGCAGTCGTCTATTTTCATGGGAGACTTCCCTCTCATGACAGAAAAAGGTACTTTCGTAATCAACGGCGCTGAACGTGTTATCGTTTCTCAGCTCGTACGTTCCCCCGGTATCTACTACGACAGCTCAATCGACAAGTCCGGTAAGAAGCTCTACACAGCGACAGTTATCCCTTACCGCGGCGCATGGCTCGAATATGAAACAGACGCGAACGACATCTTCTTCGTTCGTATCGACAAGAACAGAAAGATCCCCGTAACTATCCTCATCCGCGCTCTCGGCATCCAGTCCAGAGAAGAAATCGAGGAAGTTTTCGGTGCTGAAACCAAGCTCGCTGTAACTCTCGAAAAAGAAACCTGCGAACAGCGCGCTCTTGAAAACAAGACTTCCATCCGCGATGAAGCTCTCAAGGAAATCTACACCAAGCTCCGTCCGGGTGAACCTGCGATCGTGGAATCTGCCGAGATCCTCATGAACGGTCTCTTCTTCGATCCCAAGAGATATGACCTCTACCCCGTTGGACGTCACAAATACGACAAGAAGCTCGCACTCGGCGCAAGACTCGGCGGTCATACACTCTCCCGTCCCGTTATCAATCCCCTCACAGGTGAATTCCTCTTCGACGAAGGTCACGTACTCTCCGCAGAAGACGCGCTCTCCATCGAATACGCAGGTGTATGCGAAGTATATCTCCGTATGGAAGACGGCTCTGAGGTCAAGGTATTCTCCAACGGTGCTGTCGATCCCGAAAAGATCCTCGGCTACGATCTCCAGTCATCCGGCGTAAAGGAAAAGTGCCGCCTCGACGTTCTCACCGAGATCATGGAAGAATGCGGCGGTGACGAAGACGCAATCCGTGCCGAAGCAAAACGCCGTATTGCAGAACTCTGCCCCAAGCACATCACAAGAGAAGATATCCTCTCCTCTATCAACTATATGCTCGCTCTTTCCCACGACATCGGAACAACAGACGACATTGACCACCTCGGCAACCGCCGTCTCCGCAGCGTAGGCGAGCTTCTCCAGAACCAGCTCAGAATCGGTCTCGCCCGTATGGACAAGATCATCAAGGAGAGAATGAACATCCAGGACAA
>CAZPPN010000122.1:0-6270 GCA_964588425.1 uncultured Ruminococcus sp.
GACTCTTGTCATGATGAGCATGTTGAGTACAACGTAAATGGAGTCTGTGAGCTCGATACCGTACTTAGCGAAGTCGGAACCGACGATACCCATGGAGTAGGGGATAACGTACATTGTTCTGCCCTTCATGGAGCCCTTGTAAAGCTTGCCGAGCTTTTCGTAGCACTCTTTAGGATCCATCCAGTTGTTGATGTTGCCGGCGTCTTCCTTCTTGGATGTGCAGATGAATGTTCTGCCTTCAACACGCGCTACGTCGTTGATTGCTGTTCTGTGGAGGTAGCATCCGGGGAGCTTATCCTGATTGAGCTTGATCATTTCGCCTGTGGAGCAAGCTTCTGCGCGGAGAGCTTCAGCCTGTTCTTCGGTACCGTCGATCCAGACAATCTTGTCGGGGCAGGTAAGTGCTGCCATTTCCTCTACCCATGTGAGGATGTGCTTGTTTGTTACCATAGTAATATAACTCCTTGAAAATTTATTGCATGGATAATTAATTGATTTGTGTTCCGCCTTACGGAAACGTGCCGTGCGGTGAAACAGATTTCAAAATCTTGCTACGTTACATTATACACGAAAACGTGGTTTTTTTCAACTGCAAAAAGCATATATTTTTTGATTTTTACATTTTCGTAACAGATTAACAGAAAGCTATGCTTATTTGTCTGCAATTTCGATATTACGCCAAAATTTCCCGGTTTGTATTTTCGTCAAGGTGCGGCACGGTATGACATATTTTGAAAAAAACAAAAAATATTCAGAACAAGTGTTTACAATTCGGGAATGTTATGTTATAATTTACATGATATGATCATTGTATTATAATGATATCCCCCGGTACGGGATGAGATTTATGACAGATTCAGAGAGGTTACGAAATGATACAGCTTGAGCCAAAAGAACAGATGATATTTGATTATATCAGGGATAATATCCGCAGAAACGGTTATTCCCCGTCGATCAGGGATATCTGTACGGCACTTGATATAAAGAGCACCTCCACAGTACATACCTGCCTTGAAAGGCTTGAGAAAAAAGGATACATCCAGAAAGAAAACGGAAAAAGCCGCACTCTCCGCATTGAGGGAATCTCACCTGAGGAGAGCGTTGAGACTGCGGATATTTCCCGTGTTCCGCTGCTCGGTAAAGTAACAGCCGGACAGCCTATTCTTGCGGTTGAGAATTACGAGGGATATATCAGTTATCCGCGCGGCATCAGACCTGTTCCCGAAAGCGAGCTTTTTGCGCTCAGAGTAAGCGGAACAAGTATGATCGAAGCCGGTATTCTTGACGGAGATATCGTTATCGTTGAAAAGACCGCTACCGCCGAAAACGGAGATATCGTAGTTGCGCTGATCGACGACGAAGCTACGGTCAAAACGTTTTACAAAGAGGACGGTCATTTCAGACTCCAGCCGGAAAACCGCACGATGCTCCCGATTATCGTGACAAATCTCATGATTCTCGGAAAAGTCGTGACAAGTATAAGATACTACAAATAAACGGCGTTTTATTCGCGGTTTATTCGGTATCGTTACGTATTCAAACAAAAAAATAATTTTGCTCACACAAAGGAGAAGCATCATGGCAAAACCCATCAAAGTCGGACTCGTTGGCCTCGGACGCGCAGGCAGCGGTATGCACAGACCCGAACTCAGAGAAAGACAGGATAAGTTCGTTTTTCATGCAGTCTGCGACATCATTGAAGAAAGAACAAAGCCGTTCGTAGAAGAATTCGGCAGTAAGGCTTACACAAGAATCGAAGACCTTGTAGCAGATCCCGAAGTTGAACTCGTATCAATCGCTACACGTTCATCCGATCACTACCGTCACGCAAAAATGGCGCTTGAAGCCGGCAAGAACGTAATGCTCGAAAAGCCGTTCTGCATCACGGTTGAACAGGCTAAGGAACTCATCAAGCTCGGCACACAGCCCGCAGGACCGAAACTCTACATCCGCCACAACCGCCGTTTCGAAATGGGATTTGAAGTTATCAACGATATCATCAACTCCGGCAAGCTCGGCGATGTATTTGAAATCCGTCTCGCAAGAAACGAATTCAACCGCCGTTTCGACTGGCAGACACTCAAGGAATTCGGCGGCGGACATCTCTTCAACTGGGGTGCTCATATTATTGACCATGCACTCCGTTTCTGCGGCGGTGACTATACCGAACTTTACGCATCGCTCAAGCACGTGATCGTTACAGGTGACTGCGAAGACCACGCAAAGCTCGTGTTCACGGGTATCAACGGACGCTGCGTAGACCTTGAAATTTCCTACGGCGTTGCGCTTCCCGTTCCGGAATACATGATCTACGGTTCCAAGGGTTCTCTCTTCTCCGAAGGCGACAAGCTCCACCTCCGTTATCTCGATCCGAATGTTGAACTTGAAAATATCGGTCCCGAACGCGAAACTCCCGGCGCATCCACATCCTCCAGAAACGGCGAGGTTCTCACATTTGTTGACGAATACGTTGATCTTGAAGGTCTCTGCGCAGGAACACCGAGAATCTGGGACGCTCTTTACGCAGCTATCCGCGAAAACAAGCCTTACCCCGTAACACTCGATCAGGCTCTCAAGGTAATGGAAACCATCGAAGAAGCAAAGGAAAAGACAATCTTCGAAAACAAGGTTGCTCTCGATTATTACGCTGAAATCTGACCTTAACGGAATTTAAAGGGAGATAAACATGGCTAACGAAATCATCAAGGGTATGGGATTCCATCACATCGCCCTTAAAGCTGAAAATTTTGAAGAATCGCTCAAGTTCTATACAGAAGGACTCGGCATGAAGTTCTACACCCAGTGGGGCGAGGGCGACAAGAGAATCGCTATGCTCGATCTCGGTGACGGCGGAATTCTCGAACTGTTTGCAGGCGGCGAATCCACGGTAACAGGAAACGGCGGATATATCCACTTCGCTATGAAGGTTGACGATGTTGATGCGGCTTACGAAACAGCTCTCAAGGCAGGCGCAAAGCCGAAGTCCGCACCCAAGGTAGTTCCGCTTGCATCTGCTCCCGTAAAGCTTACGCTCAACTGCGGATTTGTATACGGTCCGAGCGGCGAAGAACTCGAATTCTTCAGAATCGTCGAAAACGGCTGAAGCTGCACAATTGATCCTCAAACGTGATTTTTACATGACCGATGGGCTCACTCTCGCGCGTTCTCTGATCGGAAAAGTTCTTGTCAGACGTATCGGCGGAGAGGAGCTTGCCGGTGTGATTACCGAAACCGAAGCGTACATGGGAGTGACTGACAAAGCATCCCATGCATACGGCGGCAGACGTACGGCTCGTACCGAGACCATGTATATGTGCGGCGGTCATGCGTATGTGTATCTGATATACGGGATGTATTCGTGCATGAACATCACCGCAAACTGCGAGGGAAATGCCGAAGCCGTACTTATCAGAGGAGTTATGCCTGTGTCTGGCAAAGAAACCATGCTCAGACTGTTTTCCGAGAAAAGCCGACGCAGGAATCTTCCCGCCGATATCCGTGATATGACGGATGCCGATCTGTATTTTTTGACGAGTGGGCCGGGTAAGCTATGCCGTGCAATGAGCATAGACCGCTCGCTTGATAAAGCGGATATGACGTCCGGGGATATTTTTGTGCGCGATGACGGCTGGTCGACCGGTGAAATTCTGTGTCTGCCGCGGGTCGGAATTGATTACGCAGGCGAGGCAAAAGATTACCCGTGGCGGTTTTTTGTGGAAAATCACAACGGTGTGCCGATTATCGACAAAAGCTGTGATATTTGTGAGAAATTACGAAATACTCACATTTAATTTAGCAATAAACAACAAGACGGGTTCTTTTCGGCTGATTGATTCGGCTGGGAGGACTCGTTTTTTATTATTTTTACGAATGTATAGCGCCGTGTGTATAACATCTTGAAATGTGCGGGAATTGTTTTTGTTGTAAATATTTCGCATGTTTTTGTGAAATGTGACATATTTCTGCTCGGAATTGTATAAAGTGACATAATGTTTGGTATTGTTTTAAGGTTAAACTCACGTTTCTGTACGAAAATCCTCTTGAATTATCCGTACTAATGGTGTATAATAATATACGGGGAAAGGATTGATTAACAATGATAGAATCAGTAAACACAAATCTGCATGGCAGTGATATGCTTCCGGCATATCTTTTCCACCAGGGAACAAACTTTACCGCATACGATTTTCTCGGATGTCACGGCAGACAGACAGAGAACGGATTTATCTATACCTTCCGTGTCTGGGCTCCGAATGCCGCCGCTGTTTCGATCAACGCTGATTTCACAGACTGGGAAGAAGGTCTGGCAATGATGCGTGTGAATGAACAGGGTATATGGGAGATTTCGGTCGAGTCCGATGAGTCCCTTGACGGGAAATTCTATAAATACCGTATCAGAGGCAAGAACGGAACGGTGCACCTCAAATCCGATCCGTATGCTTTCAGATCGGAAACACTCAAAAAAACCGCATCAATAATCTGCGATAAAAGCTCATATACATGGAATGACGCAGAATGGTTCAAGAAGAGAAGCGCAACAGTATGCCCCAAACAGCGCGGCTTCAAACCGAAAGTCAACCATTTTTACAGCGCACCGCTGAATATCTACGAAGTACATCTCGGATCGTGGAGAACTCTTGACGGCAAGTGCAACAGGGACGGCGAGCATTACCTGAATTACAAAGACATCGCCGACCGCCTCGCGCCTTATGTCAAGGATATGGGATTCACTCATGTCGAGCTTATGCCGATTATGGAGCATCCGTTCGACGGTTCATGGGGATATCAGGTCTGCGGATACTATTCGCCAACCTCACGTTACGGAACACCGGACGATTTCAGATACTTCGTCGATACAATGCACAAAAACGGTATCGGCGTCATTCTCGACTGGGTACCCGCACATTTCCCGAAGGATGAACACGGTCTCTACGAATTTGACGGACAGCCCCTTTACGAATATCAGGGAATGGACAGACAGGAAAACCGTGGCTGGGGTACAAGATGCTTCGACGTCGGACGTCCCGAGATTCAGTCGTTCCTTGTATCGAATGCGCTGTACTGGCTCAGAGAATTCCATGCCGACGGTCTCAGAATCGATGCTGTTGCAGCAATGCTCTACCTCGATTATGATAAAGAACCCGGTCAGTGGATCCCCAATCACGAGGGCACAAACCACAACCTCGAAGCCATTGCATTCTTCCGCAAACTCAATAAAGCTGTTTTCGGAGAATTCCCCGATGTTCTCATGATCGCCGAAGAGTCCGCATCATGGCCGATGATTACAAAGCCTGTTCATGATGGCGGTCTCGGCTTCAACTTCAAGTGGAACATGGGCTGGGCAAACGATATCTACGAATATCTCGAAACAGACTCCGGTTTCCGCAAGTACAACCATAACAAGCTGACATTCCCGCTTATGTATGCGTTTAGCGAAAACTATATTCTTCCGATTTCTCATGACGAGGTCGTTCACGGAAAGAAGTCGATCGTCGATAAATGCTTCGGCGAGTACGATGACAAATTCTCCTGCATGAGAACGTTCCTCATGTATATGATGACGCTCCCGGGCAAGAAGATGATGTTCATGGGCACCGAATTCGCTCAGTTCAGAGAATGGGATTACGAAAACGAGCTTGAATGGTTCATGACGGATTATCCGAGACACGCCGAGATGCAGAGATACGTCAAGGCACTCAACCACTTCTATCTCGAAACTCCCGAGCTTTGGGAAATCGACGACACATGGGACGGATTCGAGTGGATTGACGCAGACCGCGCGGATATCAATATCATTTCTTACCGCAGAAAGGATAAGAAGGGACATGAGATCATCGCAGTTCTCAACTTTGCTCCGGTAGTGAGAGAGGGATTTACTATCCGTGTTCCGAAAATAGGAAGATACGAAGAGATTCTCTCCACCGATATGTACGAGTTTGGCGGCAAAAACAAGCTCAACGAAGAAGCTGTACGCACGCGTATCGTGATCGGAGAAAACGGCGAAAAACTGAATGTTATTGATGTCACAATTCCGGCTCTCGGCGGCGTGATCTTCAGAAAACAGCAGAACAACTGACAGTAATATCCTTATACTATATAATCAAACACAATTTGGAGGAGATAATATGTACAAGAAACAGGAATGTGTAGCGATGCTTCTTGCCGGCGGACAGGGCAGCAGATTATACACGTTAACCGAAAAGACCGCTAAACCCGCTGTACCTTTCGGAGGCAAATATCGAATCATCGACTTTCCTCTGTCAAACTGCG
>CAZPPN010000123.1:0-6266 GCA_964588425.1 uncultured Ruminococcus sp.
CCTGCCTTGTACATCGCTTTGAGGCTGGGGTAAGCGTCAAGCATATGCTCAGCGGCTTCGATGCTGTCGTCAAGTACAGCTTCGGCGGAGAGTCGGATCCATCTGCCGTCCGATGACATTGCGCTGATTTCAATTTTGGAATTTGCTTTCATCTGCTGTGCAACAGGTTTTACTTTGCCCGTCTGAATGTACAGTCTGCCCTCGAACAGATCAACAGTACCGAAAGGGCGTACTCTCGGCTGATCTCCGTCAACGGTTGCGAGATAATATGTGCCGCAGCTTTTCAGAAATTCATATACTTCGTTCATTGTGTGTCTCCTGTATAATAATGATAATTTATGTTTAATCAATGCTTATTCAATTATGCTTTTTGCAAAAACAGCGGCGTTTTCGAGATCCCTCGGGTTCGGTCTGTCTTTATGAACTTTACCGAATTGACCGCGGCAATGGAATTCTTCATCTGCGACCACAATACCGAAGGCTTCCGCAGCTTTTGAGACCGGCTTTTTCATTGACCGCATCATTGCGGATGTACCGAAACAAACTATCTTTCCGATGTTCGAGTTATTTTCGGTGATGAATTTCTTTACAGCTTCATCAATGTCGAAAGCGTAGTAAGAACATCCGAGAAACAAAACGTCAACTTTTTCACTGAGAGGAACGGTGACATCCTCTGCTTTTGTGGAGAGTGCAGAAGCTATGGCATCCGCTAATTTTTTTGTGTTGCCGGAACGGGTGTAGTATCGTACAGCGTATTTCATTTCAAAGTACTTCCTTGATTTTTTCTTTGAGATTCTTCATGTCGGTGGGTTCAAAGCGATCAATGATTTCACCGTTTCTGCCGATCAGGAACTTTGTGAAATTCCATTTGATATTGCCGTTGTTTTTGTAGTCCTTGTCCATCTTTTTGACAATTCCGGAGAGCATCGCACCCATGGGAGAGAAACCGAAGCCGTCAAACTTTGTGTTCTCGGTGAGCCATTTATAAAGCGGAATCGCATTTTCTACGTTTACGTCAATCTTTGCAAACTGCGGAAAGGTGATCCCGAATCTGCCTGTGCAGAATGTGTGGATTTCTTCGTCACTTCCCGGCGCCTGTTCACCAAACTGGTTGCAGGGGAAGTCGAGAATTTCAAATCCCTGATCCTTGAATTCGTCATAGATTTCCTGAAGCTCGGTGTACTGGGGTGTGAAACCGCATCCTGTGGCAGTATTCACGATAAGCAGAACCTTTCCTTTGTAATCAGACATCGGAACTTCGCTTCCGTCACGCGCTGTGATTTTGAAATCATAAATGTTCATAAAACAATCCTCCTGAATGTGCGTAATATTTGCCCTCTGAATGATTGAGCACAATTAAATTATACACAACAAGAAGTGCTTTGTCAATAGCAAAATCCCCCGAATGAACCACATATGCGTATTTCATAGAGGGGATCGCGTGTTATTTCATAGATGGGATCATTTTCTTCCGAAGAATTTGTCTGTGTATCTCTTCACGCGTCCGTTTATTGCATCAAGAATCGGACGGGCATATTCGTCACCGAGATAGCAGTCTCTCATACGGCAGCCTTCCTCGAAGCAGAGTTCATCGTGATGCGGGAAGTAGTTCTCGAGCAGGAAGATCGCGAATTTTGTGAGGCGGTATGTGCCGACAACGTGCTCGGGAGCATCTTCGTACGACTCAACCGCAACGGAATATCCGCCTCTGATCGCTTCCGCAAAGCCGCTGAAAGAGGGATCGTTTGCGAAAATGATAGTGTAAGCCTCGTTGAAGCAGCATTCATAATCCCAGTTGTGATTTCTGCGGTGAGCATCGTCAACACCGACGGGAGTGATGAAAATTCCGTCAGCGCGGAGATCGTGCCAGAACGCAACCTGCATATTTGCGTCTGTGCATACGGGTTCCTGACCGTGGATTACTTCGACGGCATCATAAATCTTCTGCTCGGCGAGATAACGGAACATATCGTCGGGGGTGTTGTGCGCCTGCCATTCCCACATGGGGTGAGCCATGATCGCAATTCCGCCGCCTTTGTGAATGGTATCGGCAATCCATTTTCTCCACGCAAAGTCGAGAGGTTCAATACCCTCAGGCAGCTTGTCCGCCCATTCTTCCGCAGTTTTTGCGACCTCGGCGTTGATTTCTTCCTCGTGATCGTGATACCAGCGGTCAAGACCGATATTTCCGGGCATAAGTGTGCCGACATTGACAGCATGAATGTAAGCATTGGGCACATGGACTTCCTCACCGACGTAAAGCGCCATCTCACTCGGGATATTTTTTGCAGCTTCAATGGCGATAAGCGATCCGTCAACCTTGTGGTGGTCAGTGATCGCGAGATAGTCGTAGCCTGCTTTTCTGTACAGCGCGGATGCGAGATACGGATCTTCGTGACCGTCAACGGATTCGCATACATGGCAGTGTGTATTTCCGCGCATCGGGATTCTGCAGTAAAGATCTTCCTTCGCGCAGAATACACGCATCACGGCGAAGAAGTTCGTGTTTCCGTTCTCGTCCTTCTTTCCGATCGCAATGTTGTAAACCTGCTCTCTCGTGAATGTATAAGTGAAGCGAAGTACCCCTTTTTCGTCAGCAGCTGCGGTTACGGTGTCGTAGCGATTGTAATCGCTGAAGCTGATGAGCTTTGCGGAATTGTTCTGTTCCTGCGGAGCCATGCTGATTGTGTATTCTCTGCCTGGTTCAAGTGCAGTTTCGATTCCGAGACCGCGGGCTTCAAATGAGCAGGGGGTGCCGAGCAGAGCGACTCTCGGGAAAATTTCGTAATCGTGTAATGCGTGTGGGTAAAGCGGTATTTTCATTTTGTCCTCCGTAACTTGGCCGTCAAATATGTACAATTAAATTATATCATATTCATACATATAAAAATATTACAATCCACACGAAAAATATAATATTTGATGCAGATATCAATATTCTACTCTGTCAATGACAGTCTGCTTCAGCACGGGAGTGAGTCTGTTGAAATATTCCGAGAAACCGCCGATTCTGACGATCAGGTTTTCGTGATTTTCGGGATGCTCGACTGCGTCAAGAAGTTCCTCACGTGAAGCACAGGTCACCTGAAGCTGCATACCGCCGAGTGAGAAGAATCCTTCAACAAGCGGCTTCAGCAGAGTCGGCAGATTCCGCTTCGATATTCTGATGTTCGTGATGGGAGTTCCGATAACGAGATCAAGCCTGAGCGCAGAAACACTCTTGAGAAGTGCGGTCGGTCCGTTGGTGTCGCGTCCGTGTACAGCACCGCATGAGTCGCAAAGGGGATCACCGTCAGCACGTCCGTCCGGTGTTGCTCTGACTCCGCGTCCTGCATCCGCATAGGTGGTGAACTGATTGGAAACAGGGAAGTAATGTCCGCTCGGAGTGCAGGTGTGACGTTCAAATTCTGCGAAAATACGCTCGGACAGCTTGTTTGCGATTTCGTTTACATCGGGATCGTCATTGCCGTGCTTTGGCTGACGTTTACAGAGCGCGAGCAGTTCCGGATCACGCGCATCGAGTTTTTCGATGAATTCATCTGCGGAATACTGTGACTGTCCGTATACGATGTTCTTTATCGCTGCCATCGAGTCGATTACATTGATCAGCCCCGCGACATTGACAACGCTCCAGTTGTACCTTGCACCGCCTGCGTTGAAGTCAAGCATTCTGTCGATGCAGTCGTCAACGAAGAGTGTACGCACAGGCTGAGGACGGTATTTCGCGCGTGTTGAACGGTATTTCTCAAGGATATCACACACATCGGCGATTGTTCTTTCAGCTTCAGCGGCAT
Organism: uncultured Ruminococcus sp.; assembly: GCA_964588425.1. Lineage (GTDB taxonomy): Bacteria > Bacillota > Clostridia > Oscillospirales > CAG-272 > UMGS1696. The sequence continues at coordinate 3,795 of CAZPPN010000123.1, forward strand.
ATCTGTCAAGAAATTCGTCAAAAGTCGGGATTTTTGCGAGATTGTCTCTCATGAAATGATCGAAAATGAGCGCGGTGTTGATACCGGCGTCGTCCGATCCGACATTCGAGCATCCCTCGATCATTGTCTCCGTGCATCCGCCGAACGCCATGTATCCGATGTCAGCGTCAGTTACCTCAGGCATACGCTTGTTCATCTCGCTTTTGTACAGATTCCAGTTGTAGAAAGACGGCTGACCGCAGCTCGATCCGATAGAACCGTAAGCCGCCTGCCAAACTTCCTCGGGCATATCATCGGTGACAAGAAGCTGGATGCTCGGCCTGCGGATTGAGTGTGAAGCGTCGATACACTGGACGGTGAGTTCGTTGTACTTCGGACCGAGCGGCATGGACCAACCGTCGTTGCCGTCGATGTGTCGGTACAGCTCACGGAGAAGATCGCGTATATCCTCACCCGTCCAGTAGGGATAAAGTCCCCGATCGAGTCCGCCGATGTCGTCGCATCCGTCAATGTAGTACATGAAATTCCACGAGACAAGAGCTTCGTAAATATTGCGCGGAGAATTGTTCGGAACGTGCTTAAGAGCAGAGATAAGCTCGCTGTCTCCGGCGGAGTTCTCAAGCAGTTCAATGCAGCGGAGACGGTAAGATTCAATTCCGTCAAGCAGAATGAGCATCGCATCGCGGAAATCGGATTCGGGTAGTTTTTCAACTCTTGCGCGGTATCCCGAGAGTCCGTCCGCGAGAATACGCCTATAATTAATGAAGGAATGTGTGTATCCGGCGCCTCCGACTGTGTGCGGTGTGTCAATGACGGCGACTTTCGAGAACTCTTTTTCAAGCAGGATCGCTGCGTCTTCGCATATCTCGCGGATTCTGCCGAGATTGGCTGAATATGTGTACGAGTATTCGGGCTTGACTGCGATATGTGAGTTTTCCGTATTGCTGTAAATCCGCTGACCGCATGGATAGAGCCGTCCGCCGTCATAAGGTGTGAGCGCGGCATTTTTGAGATATTCCGCGACAGCTTTTGAATAACGGTAAATCGTATCGCGGTCGGTATTTGCGATCAGCTCAGCGGCGTAGAATTCACCCGAGTCTCTGAGAATCTGATACAGTTTATCCATGATCTGCCTCCGTTGGGCGTTGTTTTTTCTTCTATTATATCATATATATGTGACGATTTCAAGAGAGGTCGGAGCGATATTTTCGGAAATTGGATAAACAAAAATACGCCGAACTTTTTTGAAAAAGATCATGCGTATTCTGTCATGGTGTCCCGGTATAAAGTTTTTGGGGTGGGGTTCGGGGAGTGTACTTCCGAGTTACTTCGTAACTCATCAAAAAGTATCTCCCCGTCAAGATTTGTCCGTAAGTATTATTTCGCGAAATGACGCTTTACTGCGTAGAATGCGGGCTTGGGTTCGCGGTTCTTGTCAACCAGACCCCACGCGATTTCAACGGGGCAGTCTTCTTCGCCGCAGAGGAAGCAGTGCGCGGAGTCAGACCAGCAGTAGATGATCGCGCCCATGAGGTGGGGTTCGTTCAGCAGGCTGGGGAGAAGCTCATCGTAGAACTGCGCCTGTCCTTCGGGTGTGTGAACGATGTCGGACGGTTCAGCCCACTTCTTGAGAATGTGAGTTCTGTTGTCGTAGAGGAATTTTCTTCTCTCGGTAGGAGCGATAACGGAACCTCTCTCCCGGAAGTCTTTGGGTGTGTTGACAATGAATTCGTCAAAGCGTGCTGCCGCGTCATCCCAGTCCTTGAATCCGAGGTTGTTCAGGAACGCGATGTCTTCACCGTCAGCGATAGATCCGCCCATGGAGGGGAAACCGAATTCTTCGATGATTACCGGGAGACCTGTCTGTTCGTACAGCTTTTCGATCTCGGGATGGAAATCCTTGGGACCGCCGGGGAGCCATGATCCTGCGTAGTGGTCGAGACCGATGTAGTCAAGTCCGATCTCTTTGTTCATCATGTCGTAGTAAGGCTTCCACTCGTCGCACGCGGAGTTGTGTCCGATGAGCGCGTTGGGATTGCCTCGTCTCAGACCCTTGCCGCATTCAACAATGAACGGGAGAGCCTCATCATGAACGAGGGGAGCGCGGAAGTGAACGACATACATTTCGTTTGTGATCTGCCAGCCGAATACGAGACCTTTCAGTTCACGCGCGATGAATTCGCAGACCTCGCCGCACTTTTTCAGACCGTCTTCTGTTCTCGGGTCAATGCCGAACTCGATGAATGTGGACGGATACGGGCTTACGCTGAAAGTCTTGATGCCGTTTTCCATGTGACGCTTGCAGCCTTCCTTGTATCCGAGGAATCGCTCGCTTACATTTCCTTCTCTGTCAAACGGGTACGGGCAGTCTGTTCTTACCCATTCGAGTCCCGCTTCGTGCATGAGATCGTACTGTCCTCTCGGGTGGCATACGCCTTTGATAAAATCCATAATTTACCTCCTATGGATGTG
>CAZPPN010000124.1:0-6262 GCA_964588425.1 uncultured Ruminococcus sp.
GAGGTCGGTGATGAAGAAGTTGCATCCGAAGCCGATGAATTTATTATTATCCCATGTCAGGGCTTCTTCGGCTTCCTTGAGAATTTCGGAAATAATTTTCTTTTTATCTTCGCAGTCTGTGTTTTTCAGCGCGAGTATTTCTTCGTTTGTGAAAACAGCATTGTTCAGCATAAGTGCCTCCGTTGTTTGGATTTTATCTCAGTTCGGGATCAGCCCAGCCTGTGATTCTCGCGAGAACGTCGAGGTAGGACTTGCCGTCTTTACGAACCATGGATCCGTTTGCGACAGCGTACTTGCCATCTCCTGCGTCAACGAGGATTTCGGCATCGGTGAAGATTCCGTCCATGATGTTGATGCAGTTGCGGTGCATAACCTTACCGTCAGCGCGGTGGTTGATGTAGATGATCTTTGTGCCGATCTCGATCTTCCAGCCGTTCTTGATCTCGGTGAACTTAGGCTCAAGAGTTTCGTCAAGAAGCATAACAGCGCAGAACTTTGCGTGAGATTCGTCATCGGTCATTGTGTTGTAGGAGAGATACGGTCTTTCGCTGAGAGCTTCGTCAGGTTTATGACCAATCTTTGTTTCTACTGTGTGTTTGGAGAGCATACGGAAGCAGTTTTCTTTCTGTGCGTGAAGGAGGAAAGAAACCTTACCGCATTCGTAACATTCTACGTCATCATAAATGAGAATGAAATCATCCATCCAGAGGAAGTGGCGGTGGTGCTTACGGAAATATCTGCCCATAGGTCCGGTCGCATCAGCTACAACGTAACGGAAGCCGTTGTCATCCATGAAGTTGAGGAGTCTGCCGGGAACTTTAGCGTGGTTCTTGTAGTTGTCACGGAAGTCCTGACCCTTATCGTTGAAGAGAAGCACATTGTGTGCCTGAGGTGTTACAAAGTAGCCCTGATACAGAGGAGTGGAATAATTTGTAACCATGGAGTCATAGATTTCAGGCTGACCGTTGCGGAAGAGAATGAAGTGAGATGCATCTGCGTGTGCGTGGTTCCATGTGTCGCCGCACTTGATCGCGAGCATAGCGGAATCCTGTGTGTAACCGTTTTTGAACATTGCCCAGCCGATCTTGTCATAGCAGGCAGAGAGAGAATCGGGAGCATCAGCTTTGATGTCACGAGCTTCATGCCAGACGAGAAGATTGGTGATTTTTGCTTCGTTCTGTGCTGTGGTGTTCTGAATGTACCAACGGAGACCGTTTGAATTGATTCCATAACGCATGAGGAACAGCGGAACAGCTCTGAAATCACGCGGACCGCAGTCACCGAAACCGGGGTAATAGTTATTTACATAAGCGCAGTTGACGAAGAATCTGCCTGCACCTTCGAGGAATTCTGTATCATCGAAAGGATGCTCGCCTGTCGCATTTTTGTAAGCAATAGCGAACTTAAGGTATTCATTCATTGAGTATGTGAAATAACCCACACCTTCGTGGTAAGCGCCGTTGTCCATGTTCTGCGGCTTGGAGTTCATCGGGTTGCCCTTGTACTTGAACCAGGATTCAGCAGCGCGGATTGATTCGCTGATACAGTAATCGGCATCAGGGATGTAATCCTTCAGAACAAGAGAAGCGAGACCTGCGGCAGATACAATAACGATCCAGAAGTTGTGCCCCATTGTGTCGAGCGCGTGGATTCTTGTACCGGGAAGAACCCAGTCTTCGAGGATTGTCTTGATGCCGCGCTCGTATGTTTTTTCGATGATATACTTTCTGTCAGCTTCGGGAATAAGATCGCCGAAGAGGGCAATACCGAGAGACATCTGCATACATCTGTCAGAGGTTTCGAGTGCTGTTCTGATATCGTATCCGCCGTAGCCTGTGGGATCGTACTCGTTGGAGAACCAGCTCTCTTCGTCAACTCTCGCGATCATGGATTTGTGTGCTTTTTCGATGTACTCCGGCTTGCCTGTATAGTAGTAGCCGTAACCGAGGAGTTCATAGTTATGGGAAAGGGAATCGGGATTGGCGATCAATCCTTCAGCTTCAGCGAGAAGTTCTTCGGCAAACTTACGCTCACCCTCGTCGGTGGTGTTTTTGATGCGAAGAATCTCTTCTTCGGTGAAAAATGCGTTCTTGTACATATTTTTTCTCCTTGAATGTGGAATTAAATTCAGTTTTTATATCAGTTCGCTGTCCGCCCAGCCGGTGATTCTCGCGAATGTGTCGAGATAGGATACGTCGTCACGTCTGATGATAGAGCCGTTTGCGACTGCGTATTTGTTATCGCCTGCGTCAACCACAATTTCTGCGTCGGTGTAGATGCCGTCCATGACGTTGATGCAGTTGCGGTGCATGATCTTGCCGTCAGCGCGGTGGTTGATATATATCTTTTTACTGCCGACTGTGATCTTCCATCCGCCGATGATCTCGGTGAGCTCGGGTACAGCAGTATCGTCGAGCATGATTATGCCGCAGAATTTTGCGTGGTGTTCATCGTCAGTAGCGGTCTTGTATTCACGGAAATCAACGGTCTTTGTATCTCCGCCGTCGACATATCCGGTTCTGATTTCAACATCCGCGGGGGAGAGCATCTTGAACGTATTGCTCTCAAGGCCGTGGAGAAGGAATGAGACTGTACCGCCTTCATAGCATTCAACGTCGTCGTAAACGAGGATGAAGTTGTCCATCCAGAGGAAGTGACGGTGGTGCTTGCGGAAATATCTTCCCATCGGACCTGTACCGTCAGCGACGACATATCTGAATCCGCCGTCATCAGTGAAGTTGAGCAGTCTGCCGGGCACTTTTGCGTGGTTCTTGTAGTTGTCGCGGAAGTCCTGACCCTTGCCGTTGAAGAGGAGCACATTATGTCCGATCGACTCTACGTAGTATGTATGGTAAATATCGGAGGAGTAGCTGTCAGCCTGCATTGTGTCGTAGATCTGCGGCTTGCCCTTGTGGTAGAGGTTGAAGTGACAGCAGTCTGCGTGAGCGTGGTTCCATGTGTCACCGCACTTGATCGCGAGCATTGTGGAGTCCTCTTTGTAGCTGTCCTTGAAGATAGCCCAGCCGATGCCGTTGTAGCACGCGGAGAGATTTTCGGGCATGACGTCGGGAGTGTTGTAAACTTCATCCCAGAGGAGAGCATAGAGGATTTTATCTCTGCGGTTGCCGTGTCTGGTCTTGACATGGTAGCGCAGTCCGGGAACGTCAACGCCGTATCTGAGGAAGAACAGCGGAGCGGACATTGCGTTGTCACCGTATTCGCAGTCACCGAAGCCGGCGTAGTAGGTCTTGTTGTTGGAAGAGGGGTACCAGCAGTTCAGGAAGAAGCGCGCGCTGTTGTCGATGACTTCCTTATCGTCAAACGGACGCTTTCCCATGAGACGGACGTAGATGTTGGCAAATGTGAGGTATTCGTGCATACAGTAGTCGTAGTACGAAACAGCTTCGTAGTAACCGCCGTTGTCGACATTGACCGGCTTTGCATCCATCGGGTTGCCGGGATACTTGAACCAGCTCTCGATCGCCTGAACCGCCTTGGAGAGAAGGTAATCGCCGTCGGGGATGTAGTCCTTGAAAACAACAGCACCGAGTGCAGCAGATGAGGTGAGAACAAGCCAGAAGTTGTGTCCCATCGTGTCGAGCGCGTGGATTTTTCTGCCCTTGAGCACCCAGTCTGCGAGGAGAGGGAGAATACCTTTTTCATAAGTCATTTTTGCGATGTGATCTCTGTCCTCGTCCGAGAGAAGATCGCCGAACAGGGAGAAGCCGATAGCCATGCTAATCGTACTGCCGCCTGTGCCAAGGGAAGTACGGATGTCGAAGCCGTTGTACGCCTCGGGATCGTAGTCGGGATCAATCCATGTTTCTGCGTTTGCGGTGTTCAGCATTGACCGGCGCGCTCTCTCGAAATAGGATTTGTCACCGGTGTAATAGTAAGCCAGAGCGAGGAGCTCATATCCGCCGCCGTTTTTCGCTTCTTCGAGCAGAGTACCGACGAAAGAAGCGAGAGCCCCGTCCTTTGTATTTTTAAGTTTTTCGATTTCTTCAACCGTGAAAACAGCATTGTTAAGCATATTATTTCTCCTTTGATATAAAATGTAGAAAACGTATCTGATTAAATTATAACATCATTTTCGTAAATTACAATAGGATTGGAAAAACTTTTCACCCGTCAGCAATTTTATTAAAGTTTTGAGCAATATTGTTACAGACTCTGATAAAAAGCCGCATCCCTCCTGACAGATCATCTTTTTCGCGTTCAATGAGGCAAAGAACGGACGCGTGTGGAGACTCGTCAGCATCGTCGGCGTGCTGTCGTTCTTCATCTCCGACTGCTTCATCGGTAATTATCTTTCCTAAACGCTTTGTATTGTTAAATTAATACGCGGATACATAAAATAATCAATAAATTTTGCATTATCGAGTTGTTAAGAATGGTTGAAATTGCTTGAAATTCGATATCAAAAGCAACAAAATCAGCCGGATGATTTGTGCGAAATGTTGAAATATTACCAAAAAGCGAAATTGCTATTGACAAAACTTAAAGAACGTTATATAATAATCTCGATGAATCCACTTTAGGATTCTAATGTTTTTTAATTTTTTCATTCGGAGGTAAATTATGAAAAAGTTATTCAGTGCTATTCTTGCAGGTCTCCTTATGGCCACAACAGTAGCAGCATCCGACATCGGCGAACAGAAAGGTATCGTTCCCCAGATCGCTGAAGGTATTATCCAGGTTGACGGCGTTAAGGACGCAGCTTATGACGAAGCTCTCGTTGTTGACATCAACCAGTACCTCATTGGTGACGAAGATAACGCTGCAACAGCTAAGGCTTATATGCTTTGGGCTAAGGGCGCATTCTACTTCCTCGCAGAAGTTAAGGATGCTGACGTTGTAATCCCCACATCTGAAGTACAGAACGACAAGCCTTGGGAAACAGACTCCGTTGAAATGTTCTTCGACTTCGGTAACGAACACGCAGACCTCGTTCAGCAGTTCCGTGTTGACTGCTCCGGATTCCCGTCCTACTACTCTGAAGGCGGCGTTGACTCCGCATACGGTCCCGAACTCGCAGCTCCTTACTTCGACGGTTACGCAGTAACTTTGACAGACGCCGGTTACAACGTAGAAATGTACGTTAACCTTGAAAAGTACGGTCTCGCTGAAGGTCAGTCCATCGGTCTCAACCTTCAGGTAAACGATATGCTCAGCACACACACATCTGGTGGTACTGACAACCAGCGTAACATGGTTTCTTCTCTCGGCGCTGGCTCTTGGGACGCTGACTTCTACGATTACGTAACTCTCGGCGCTATGCTCGACATTCAGGCTCCCGTTGAAGAACCCGCAGCTGAACCCGAAGCTCCTGCAGCAGAACCCGAAGCTCCCGCAGCAGAACCCGAAGCTCCCGCAGCTGAACCCGAAGTTGTTGCTCCCGCTCCGGTAGTAGTAGCTCCTCAGACATTCGACGCCGGTATCATCGCAGCTGTTTCCGCAATCATCGCTCTCGCAGGCGTTGCTCTCAACAAGAAGAGATAATTGTCGGTAAATACATAAAATTAAGTCCATCCGCTAATAACGGGTGGGCTTTTTTATTGAAAAATGAATGATGAAGAATGAATGATTAATGTAGATAATTGGATCTTTGCTCATATTATCATCCTAAATTTTTCATTTTTCATTATTCACTATTCATTAAATCTGTATTGACTTCACTTGGTTCTTTTGGTATAATTTTACTAATGAAAACTTCATGTGAAACACAAAATAAATAAAGTGTTCGCAGAGACATGAATTTTTTTGATCAAATATCACTGGTTGGAGGTGTATTTATGCCAAAACTTTTTAGTGAACACCATATCAATTCGAAAGGAATGATCCTTTGCAGGGATGAGATAGATTCTGTGCTTGCGGATAACTTCGGCAGCCTGTCGTATCCGTCAAAGATCGCTGAGGCTGAATCTATACTTGAGATGCCGATTCCGCAGCTTCCGGCGAGCCTTTATATGGAATTTTACCGAAACGGCAATCGTGCGAATTACGAAGAGCCGTACTTCAGACGCCGTGATATGATACTGACACTCCTGCTTGCTGAGATGACCGAGCAGAAAGGAAGATTTACCGACAAGCTGATCGACATCGTATGGGCGGTGTGCGACGAATCAACGTGGGTTATTCCTGCGCATAACAAGATCAGTACGGAAGGTGCCGTAAATTGCCTGCCCGATACATATAACCTCAACCCTGATGACAGAGTACGCAATATCGATCTGTTTTCAGCCGGAACCGGAGCTCTGAT
>CAZPPN010000125.1:0-6252 GCA_964588425.1 uncultured Ruminococcus sp.
GTTACCGCAGGTTCGGTTGTTGTACCGGACTTGGAAATAACATTGACGCATACATTTTTGCCTTCACAGATTCTGAGAATATCTGCGAGAGCGGAAGAGCTGATTGTATTTCCTGCGAAATATATGTCGGGAGTGTCCTTGGAAAGATTGTTGTAAAGAGGAGACTTTACATATTCGATGGCGGCACGCGCACCGAGATAAGATCCTCCGATACCGATTACGACGAATACATCACACATATTCTTGATTATTTCAGCGGCAGCTTTGATTCTTGCGAATTCTTCTTTGTCATAGTTTACGGGAAGATCAACCCATCCGAGAAAATCCGATCCCGCACCGCTTTTTGAAAGAACAAGGGAGTGAGCTGCTTCTGTAATATGAGAGATTTTTTTGATTTCAGTATCAGAAATGAAACTGTTCAGAAATCTTTCATTAAGTTTGATTGCCATTTAACTACTGGTCCTCCGTGGTTTTGCTGATGTCAGCATTCCGCCGACTGATTCTTGATAGACAGGGATTATTGAAAATTTCCTGGTACATATATAATACTACATTTATTGGCATTTTTCAATAGGAATTTTAGAATATTTGCTTATTTTAAGCAATAAAAACCGATCATTCTTCCGAAGAGCCCCCAGAAACCGATCTTATCTATATCTTCAGAGGCAAATATATCAGCTTCATGTATTACCTCGGAGCCGTTCAGAAAACGAACCTTGCCGACACATTCTCCTTTGCCGATGGGAGCCGATATATTTTCATCAAGAAGGAATTCGGTCTGCACGTTTTTATTATGTCCTTTAGGAAGAAGAGTCGCATAAGGCGAAATCTCCGCTGAGCATGAATTTTTCACACCGCCAATGACAGACGCTTCACCGCAGTTCCCCCCCGGATGCTCGTATAATGAATACTTGGCGAATCCGTAGTCGAGAAGCTGTTTTGCGGCTTCGTTGCGTATATCCCTTGTGTCCGCTCCCATTATGACGGCTATCAGATGAAGTCCATCCCGTTTTGCAGTTGCGCTCATACAGAAGCCTGCTTTGGATGTTGAGCCGGTTTTGAGTCCGGTAGCACCGTCATAGAATCTGACAAGACGGTTTGTGTTTGTAAGTCCGAATTCACCGTTTCTGATTGTATCCATCCAGATCGTCGAATATTTTGTTATGGTTTCATGCTTCAGAAGCTCACGCGACATGAGAGCAATGTCATACGCGCTGGTGAGGTGTTTGGTTGTATCATCGTCAAGTCCGGTGACATTTTCGAAATGCGTGTTATTCATTCCGAGTTCCGCCGCCCTCTCATTCATACGTGTAACGAACGCCTCTTCACTTCCCGCAACCTTTTCGGCAAGCGCAACAGCCGCATCATTGGCTGAAGCTATAATCACGCATTTAAGGAGCTCTTCCGCCTGCATATTCTCACCGGGTTCAAGATACACCTGCGATCCGCCCATTGATGCAGCATATTCACTGATGCTTATCTGATCCGTGAGTGAGATGTTCCCTGCGTCTACCTCTTCCATAAACAGCAGCAGCGTCATGATTTTTGTTACCGACGCCGGAGGAAGCGCGAGATCGGCGTTTTTTGAGTATAATATCTCACCTGTTGAGTAATCCATCAGAAGCGCCGAATCAGCGTTCACATCAAACGGGATGTTGTCCGCTGCAGAGATTTTTTGAGTCAGAGGCAAAAGGAATACTACTGCTGAGAGAACACAAGCCAAAAACCGTTTCATAAATATGATCTCCGTTAAAATTATTTATATAGTATAATTTATGGGAGATCTGCAATATTTATGCCTAAAACATATACTTTTTTACCGCATCGCAAATATTTTTCAGCACAGCGGATGATTCCGTCTCTCCTATTTCTTCACCGGAGTATCGTATTCTTTCAAAATCAGCAGTTATTTTATCAATTTCATCAGATGTGACAGCTCGTCTGACTTTCTGTTTGATCTGACGGGGAGTGTCGGAGCTTTTCAGATTGATGTTCATTTTCCTGTACATCCTCAGAAGCACGGAATACGAGTAACAGAGCTGTTCGTCGTATGATTTCATCCTGTCGAGCTTTACGAGGAAATCCCGATATGACTCCGTTTCAGCCGCGAATTTATAGTAGTCTCTGATATTGCTCTGATCTATTGTCTTTTTCTCGTCTTTATAGTTAAGGTTGTCTGTTCTGTCGTATACATCTACACTTTTTATGATGTCAATGCCGATCAGCACGGTCATTATCGCCTCGGTAATCCAGTTTTTGATTCTGATAAGGAGATTCTTGATATACCCGTTCTTCATACCTATGCTGACAAGTATGACAGATGCGGCAATAACAAGAAATACAGCGATCACATACTGATCATCGGCTGAGATTACATTCCTGTCAAGCTGCCGTCTGATATCCTCAAGCTGACTGTCGTATGAAGATGAGACATAATCATATTCATCATACGATCCGGCAGAAAGGTTGCGGAATCCGGTATACAGGATCAGATAGAAAATACGTCTGAGAATAATGAATATCCCGCCTATCAAAAAAAACGCAAAAACGGCAAATACACCCATTATTACAATCAGCAGCAGAACAAGAATCAAATTATAAAACCTTGCGGACAGAGTTATTACCGACACGACCGATCCGCGGTACTGTTTCTGAAGATTGCTCTGGTTGTATATGAGAAATACACACAGGATATACACGGAAAACGGAACAGCTATCAGAAATGCGGTATTCAATGATGTAAGCTGACTGCCCGACAAAAACAGCATGACAGATTCGATAAGGTAAAATGCTCCGCCTGTGATAAGAACATAGAAATTCGACAACCGTTCTGTCGGATAAAACCAAATCACGCATCCGGAAACTGCTGAGGTCATAAAGAGAATTATAAAAAACAGGACTAAAATCGGATCGTGGTATTTGATAACGCCGTTCTCGATCAGTGATGTCATGTACAGATTGAAGAAATAAGCGGCGACGACCGAAAGCGGCGAGAAGATGCATATCGGAAGTACGGCGTATCTGAATCGGAAGCGTGATAAAATCCCTTGATATACAGTTCCGAAGCCGTCAAAAGATCTGCGCTTTCCGCCAAGTGAGGCTAAAAAGCTCTGGATAAAGTATCCCATTGCAGTTGTTGCAATTGCAAGCAGAGGAAGAACGGTGAACGAATACGGGAATCTGCCTCCGAGAAGAACCGGCCAGAGAGGGATCATCAGCATAATCACGCCGACAAGAGGAATTCTGTCAAGAATATGATTCATTATTTTCATGATACCCTCCTGTTTACGGTTTGATTCAGTCTGTGTGCAGCTTGAAATGTACTTCGATATCTTCCGGAATGAGCATTGCATTTGTGCCGGATGTTGTAATATAAAAGATTACTGATATCCCGATCTTTTTCATGGAATAACAGAAGTTTATCATTCTTTCGCTGAGATATGACGAAATAAAGATAATATTGCCTCCGCTCGAATAGAGATACGGATTGGCAATTATATGATCGAGCATTTTTTCAATTGGCACGGAAATATAGAGCTCAAGCTGTGCAAGCATTCTCAGGGCTGAGATTGTACTTATTTTTCCGCGGTATTCATCGGAGACAAAGATGCTTTCCGCGATGTCCGCATTTTTATTCTGATCTTTTAGATTTATATTTTCATTCTGACCCTTGCGGTACGAGGTGTTTGAAATAAATCTGACCGGAATGTTTTCGCCCGAGACACGATCCATTATTGATGCGGCTACCGTTATGCACATCTCTACGGGAATTCTCGCTCCCGGAACTCCGGGAATGTTTTTTTCAATATCTCTTGCCTGCATATTCATTATTATATTGAAAGCCTGTCGGTTCGAAAACTCCTCGACATTCACCATAAGACGGTTATGCACAGCTGTCTGCATCCAGTTTATCCTGTTCATCGGATCTCCCGGATAATATTCCCTCACACCGGCTTTAAGCAGAGGATCGCTTAACAGAGAGGCATGAGCGTAATATTCACCGTTTGTGTATCTTGATGGAGTGAAATGCTTTTCGAGCGCAACAGCCTTCGGAAGCACAACCAGCGTACACCCGTTTTCAGCGTCCGCTTCAATAACTTTACTGACCGGATTTGAACCGAAGAGATTATCGGCAAGAATCGTGACGCTTCCGAGATTATAAACACCTCGGACATCACATCGTATCTTCCAGCGTCTTCGTATCATCTGCCTGCTTCTAAGGACAAACAGACTGCTTATAACTCTGGGATATGAGTCACGGTTTTCGCCTGTCAGCTCACTTTTTTCGATTATGTGAAACGCAAGCCCTTCAGGGAGCTCGGTATCGACTTTCAGAAACGGGATCGGCAGGAGTTTGTTGTTGGAAATTTCTTCGTAAATGTATATTTCTTCGTCTTCAAAAACCTCGTCGGAGGAAAGTGTCACTTTATAATCGAGTTTGTCAAACGAATACTTTCTATAAATCCATGTCTGAAGCAGAAGTACAAAGACAAGTGCCGAAGCAATAGCTATATATATCATGCCTTTCTTCCCCTTCCGTTATCAGTAGATTCCGATCATAATCAGTCGATCGGCGCGCGGATTGTATCTACTATTGATTCAATTATCTGCTCGCTTGTGTCAGTCAGACGAATTGTGTTCTGTGAACGTGTCAGAATTCTGTGTGAGAGAACCGGAATACTGATTTTCTTGACGTCATCCGGAAGAACGTAGTCACGTCCCATAATTCCCGCATATGCCTGTGATGCTCTCATCATTGCAAGGGATGCGCGCGGACTGACACCGAGTCTGAGCTTCTCGCTTTTTCTTGTGGCATCCGCAATATTTATGATATAGTCTTTGATCGGATCGCTTACCGTAATATTTCTCACAGCATCAGATGCCGCCGCTACATCCTGTTTTGTACATACAGGTTTAAGTGATTCAAGCGGATTGTCGGTATTGTATTTTGTCAGTATATCCTTTTCCGACTGATGATCCGGATATCCGAGAGACAGCTTCATAAAAAAACGGTCGGTTTGTGCTTCGGGAAGCGGAAATGTTCCCTGCGATTCGATCGGGTTCTGTGTCGCAATTACGAAAAACGGATCCGGCAGAGGATAAGTCACACCGTCTATTGTCGCCTGATTTTCCGCCATACACTCGAGAAGTGCCGACTGAGTACGCGGTGTCGTTCTGTTGATCTCGTCCGCGAGGAGAATATTGGTAAACACCGGACCTTTTCTGAACACAAAGTCGGATATTTTCTGATTATAAATATTAACTCCGGTAATATCCGATGGGAGTAGGTCGGGAGTAAACTGAATACGGCTTGTGTTTGCCGAAATTGAAGCTGCGAGAGCTTTTGCGAGAGTTGTTTTGCCTGTTCCGGGAATATCATCGAGCAGAACATGACCACGGCAGAAAAGAGCCGCTGCAATAAGTCTGAGTTGTTCCTCTTTGCCGTATATTGCTCTGCCTATATTACCGATTATCGCGTCGGCTGTCGCTGAGATTTTTTCGCAGAACATTATTTCCTCCTTGTGGTTTACGTTTGTCAGAAGTTTATCTTCGGGAAGAATTCCTTGATATTATCGTCTTCCATCAGGTCACGGATTATCTCTTTCTGTGTGCGCTGGATCGGGCAGACGATGAAAACACACGAGGAGGCTTCAATCTGTGTATCGATACGGGTATATATTTCTCCTCTGAATTTAACGAGTTCTCCGATAAGCTTTTTCGTCTTTCCTGTATAAGGATTCCATTCTTCGGGATTATGCCGTCCTCTGAGAAGGATATTTCCATGATACTGTCTGCCGGTTGTGTTGGTTATGAAGTAAATATCAGTACCTGAGTAACGCTTATGAATATAATTCATCGAACAGCCTTTTGCAAGACGCTTGTCGATTTCAACTTTACGGAAATCGGGAAGATTGTAGTTTACGATTCCCATGAATTCTCTGCGCGGCATATTGTCAATATAAATATCCGGCGCGATATCAAAACGTGCGGTAGCCTGATAAAGAATATCTGCGGTTACTGTATCTGTTCCATCGAGTGAAGTCGAATTTGACGGCAGAAAATATGCTACACCGCCCTTAGCACTCTCACCTTTGTAGTGGCTCTTAAAAACGCTGTTGTCGGTAACGTCCTTTCCGAAAAGATATTCCAGAATTTCACGAACCTCTTCATCTTCAGCCGAGGGAGTATTTATGGAGTCGTTGACATCCTTGAATACGGATGAACATTCAACTGCTGCTTTTGGAAGGTTGT
>CAZPPN010000126.1:0-6236 GCA_964588425.1 uncultured Ruminococcus sp.
GGCTTCCGAGATGGCGAACAGTCTGTTATTCTCGATGGATTCGGAACTTTGGTTGACTGCCGGTTCTGCGACGGGATATTCATATACGCCCGGTTCAATTTCAACGGGAGCTTCAAATACTGACGAATAGTCGGCACAGCAGGGCAGAACGAGTGCGGTGATCAGCAGTGATGCGATAATCAGATATGCGGCTTTCTTCATGTCCGTGACTCCTTTGCGGTGTTTTTTACAATTCCATTATATCATACCGCATATGTGATGTCAACAAAAAATTACATCAGTAAAACCGCGATGTCGTTCACGATGACGCACAGCGAGTACCCGATCACGGTTGGCAGAACCGCGGATATTGCTGTGTATCTGAACGAGCCGGTCTCTTTTCTGATCGTCAGAAGCGTAGTGAGGCATGGAAAGTGAAACAGCGTGAAGATAATCACACACACCGCCGTGACCGTATTCCATCCCATCGCATCGAATGCCGCTGTCACATCTGCCGTGAATTCGAGAAATCCGCCTGACGATCCGACTCCTGCAAGCGCGAGAGGGAGAGCAAGCTCAGCGGCAGGAGCAGCCATGATGAATGCGAGGATTATCCGACCATCCATTCCTGCAAAACGTCCGATCGGATCGAGCAGGGTGATGAGATGCGAATATATACTCTCACCGCCGAGCGTTATGTTCATCGAGAGCCACAGAACGAGCCCGGCAGGTGCGGCAACGGATACTGCGCGTCCGAGAACAAACACGGTACGGTCGAAAACGGAACGCACGATCACCTGCCCGATCTGTGGCATACGGTACGGCGGCAGTTCAAGCGTGAATGAAGATGTCTCACCGCGGAGTATTGTCGATGACAGGAATTTCGATGCGGCGAGAGTCACACAGACACAAGCGAGCAGTATGACGATCATGATGCCGGCTGATGTAACGGAGGAGAGCCCGATGCAGGAGAGCATTGCGATGATCAGCGGAAAACGCCCGTTGCATGGAACGAGAGAGTTGGTGATGACGGCAATCAGACGTTCCCTCGGTGAGTCGATTATGCGGCATCCTACCACTCCGGCAGAGTTGCACCCCAGTCCCATGAGCATAGTGAGCGACTGCTTTCCGCAAGAACCGCAGCAGGCGAAGCATCGGTCGAGATTGAACGCTATCCGCGGCAGGAGTCCGAGATCTTCAAGTATTGTGAACAGAGGGAAAAAGATCGCCATCGGCGGGAGCATGACCGATACCACGCGGAATACCGTTGCGATCACGCCGTCAAGGAGCATACCTCGGAAAACGGGCGGAAGATGCGAACCGATGAACGTGCCGAAGAAGGATGAGATGCAGTCGAGAAGTGCCGCCAGAGCATCCGAGATGTACGACGAGAGTGACAGCGTCAGCCAGAATACGATGCCGAGAAGCGCGATCATCACGATACTTCCGCTGATGGGTGAGCATATTATCCGGTCGATTTTTCTGTCACGCTCGGTGGGATCACAGCTCGATGAAGTTGACGCTTGTGCGGCTGTTTTCGGATCGAAATCTTTCGGCGGCATCACTTCTTCTGCGGTGCTGAGCGATACAACGGCATCTTTCAGCTCATCAAGCCCGACACCTCCCCTCGCCGCGCACAGAACCACAGGACATCCCGTTTCCAGAGCAAGCCGATCCCCGTCGATTTTGATACCGCGCTTTTCCGCTTCGTCAATCAGATTTACGCAGATCAGAACACGGGCACATGAATCGCACACAGATCTGACGAGGATCAGATTCCGCGAGAGGGCTGAAGCATCGCAAACGCATACGGCACAGTCGATCTCACCCGATGCGAGAAAATCCGACGCTTCCTCCTCCTCCGCCGAGTGGGCTTCAAGCGAATACTGTCCGGGCAGATCTACGAGAGTTACATCATACGTTGTGTCGCCTGCGGTATGTCTGAAATAACCCTCGGCGCATCCGACAGTTTTTCCTGCCCAGTTTCCCGTATGCTGTCTCATGCCGGTGAGGGCGTTGAAAACCGTGCTTTTTCCGACGTTCGGATTACCGCAGAGCGCGGCTTTGATTTCGTTTCCCATCCGATCTCACACCTCCGTTTGCGTTTGTACAGTATTCTTCATTGCCGACAGCTTCTCTGACAGGCATAACCGTTACGCAGTCACTGTCCGCACGTCTCAGCGCGATCACACATCCGCGGATCAGGAATGCCGTCGGGTCACCTGCAATGCTGACACATCTGCACACGATCTCCTCGCCGCCGAGAAAGCCGATATCCCTGAGCCGCCGCATGATTCCCCGTCCTTTGTCCTCTATATTCACGATCACGGCACGCTCACCCGGCATGAGATCGCTCAGTCTTACTGTATTTATGTCCGTTGTTTTCATGATAAACTCCGTAGTATTAAACTGTAATTATTGATCCGCATAAATCATATACTTGCGTGAGAGCAACTTTGTTATGCTGTTTCAAGTATATGTTGGTGAGAGAGGATGTGACACAAATGGATGACAGAGAGCACAGTCTGCAATTCGCTCAGAATGTTCAGACTGCTCAGAGTACTCAGAAGGATGAAAAGCTGTACACCGATTCGGGATATGCCGGGGAGATGAAAAAAAGCGGGGCAATGACGCCTGCTGCCGAGGACTATCTTGAGATGATCTACCGCCTGTCAGGGGATTACGGTGTGCCGAAACCCGTGAGAATCTGCGATCTTGCCGCGCATCTCCATGTGTCTCCGTCGTCGGCGTCGAGAATGGCTCAGTCGATGGCGGTGTGGGGTTACATTGATTTCAAACGGTACGGATATATCACGATGACGGAAAAAGGATGCGGCATGGGGCAGTACCTCATAAAGCGGCACAGAATAGTGCTGGAGTTTCTCGCGTGGCTGAGGGGCGGCGGTGACTATACCGTTGAAACCGAGCGGATCGAGCACTACCTGTCGCGTGAGACTGTGCTCGCCATGGAGGAAAAGATCCGAGGTAAGGCTGACGGGAATAATCACGGCGACGGGATAATAGAAATAGAGTGAATACAGAACAATACTGAAAGCTGAGGTAAGAATATGAACAGTACATTGTACGTAAAACGGTTTGAAAACTCGGTCGGATGCGATGTGACGGAGGATTTTTCGCTTCCCGATTATCAGCCCGAGATAAGACGTGTGATCGGCGTCAGAGCATCGGCATCCGCTGACGGAAAATACCTCTCGGGAGATGAGCTTGAAGCTGACGGCGGCGTGACTTATACGGTTTTGTACGTCGGAGCTGACGGCGCGATATGCCAGACCTCGCAGACATCCTCTTTCACGGGGCATATTCCGCTTGCGTCAGACGATGAAGACAGATATTCCGCAGCGGATCTGATACTCTCGTGCTCTGCGGATAATGTTGTCTGCCGTGTCACAGCTCCGCGAAAGATCACGCTGTCGTCGAAAGTTCGGCTCGGACTCCTGTCACAGAAACCGCATGATGTGTCACTCAAAACCGAAGCTCCATCGGGTACCGAAGTCCCTGCGGTAAGACGTAAAACGGCGCAGTTTCCGTCAGTATCAATGTGTGAGATACGTCAGACAGGCGAGACCGGCGGCGAGATCCGTGAGAGGGCAGGGATGAAAGTTGTTTTCGCCTGGGGAGAGGTGTGCGTGTCAGACGTGAGAGTGGACAGATCCCGCGGATGCAGAGCTTTCGTCAAGGGCGACGGCTACATGACAGCATTGATGTTCGATCCGGACGGCGGCTACGTCACAGTGAGAGCAAGAGCGCCGATCGAGGAGGAGATACCGCTTCCCGATATGCCGGCTGATTCTCTGGCGAAAGCGGCTGTGTTCCCGAATGTCGTGATGCTTGAGGTGGAGTCGGGCGATGACGGCGCAGTTGAGTGGCATCTTGAGTACGATCTCGACTGTGATGTGATGAAATGTGTGGAGAGCGAGATCACAACCGACGCATATCTGCCGGATTCGGAAGAAAAACTGACGGTGAGCACATTGCGGGCGTATGCACCCGGCGGAGCGGTGAACGGACGACTCACAACATCGGCGTCAATGAAAATCGGCGGAGATATGTCGTACGTTTGCTCGTGGGGCAGCGGTATGATTGACAGATGTGAAGTCTCGGGCGGCAGGATGATCATGAACGGCTCGGCGAAGATTACCGTAGTGAAAACCGGCGGCGGAGAAGTATCGGCAGAGGACGTGATGATCCCGCTCAGATACGAATGTGAAGCGATCGACGGTGCGGCGGATTCCGATGACGGAGGACTCGCGAAACGGACAAAAGTCGGCGTGACGGATATCAGCGTGAGAAAAGACGGAGACAGCCTCGGAATCACAGCAGAGCTTGCAATCACGGCGGCAACCCTTGAAGAGAAGACGGTGTCGTGCGCGACGGAGATCACCTCTGTACGCGTGGATGATCGGATGAAGAAGAAAAACGTGATCCGCGTGTATGTTCCGGATAAAGATGAGACTGAGTGGGATGTAGAGAAGAAGTTCCGCCTCGGCAGAGAAGCAAAGCCCGAGGGGGCGGTGTATGTGATCCGATGAGGAGAGGGATGGGCTGAAATAGCTGAAATAAATGCTGGCTGCCGCATATGAGGAATAACCTCAGAGCGACAGCCATTTCATTATGTATTCGTTTTTGCTTATTTCAGTTCAGCCGGAATCAGTTGCCGAGAACTGCTGCGCCGATGATACCTGCGTCGTTGCCGAGCTTGGCGATCTTGATGTCAGTTCTCGGTGTGCCTTCGCGGGAGTAAACTTCGGACCATACCTTTTCGATGAGAGGCTTTGTGAGGTATTCACCTTCGTTGCATACACCGCCGCCGATGGAAAGTACGTTCGGCTGGAAGATGTTGATGATGTTTGCAACGCCGCAAGCGAGATAGCTGATGTATTCGTCAACTACTTCTGCGCCCACTTCGTCACCCTGCTTCATAGCGGTGAATGCTGTGCGTGCGGATACTTTATCAAGATCTCCGCCGATCATGTCGTCCATAGCTGTCTTTCTGCCTGCAGCACGGGCGTCACGGATGCGGTCCTTTGTGATGTTTACGAGACCTGTTGCGGATGAGTATGCTTCCCAGCAGCCGCGTCTTCCGCAAGTGCAGGGACGTCCGCCCTTTTCGATAACGATGTGACCGAGTTCAGCGCCTGCGAAGTTGAAGCCGGAGTAAACCTTACCGTCGATGATAACGCCGCCACCGACACCTGTTCCGAGTGTGATCATTACGGAAATGGGAGCACCTGCAGCAACACCTGCCATGGATTCAGCCTTTGCTGCAGCGTTTGCGTCGTTTTCAATGTAAACTGGCTTGTTTTCCATGAGAGCGGAGAGCTTTGCAGCGAGAGGATAGTTTACGAACGGAATGTTGTTTGTGTATTCGATAACGCCTGTATCGCTGTTTGCTGTTCCGGGAGCAGCAACGCCGATGGACTTGATCTCATCAAATGTGATTCCAAGTTCACCCATGAGCTTCTTGGAGAGAATAGCCATATCCTCTACGATGGGGTCAGCACCTCTTTCGGGCTTTGTGGGAGTGCTTCCTTTTTTAACGATCTCGTACTTTTCGTCTACGATACCGACAGCGATATTTGTACCGCCTAAGTCAACGCCGATGTAATACATAAATAAAACCTGCCTTGTCTAAGATTAACCGCTGAGCGATTATTAATCACAGCTTTGTTGCATATATTATATATGAATAAATGTGTTTTTGTCAATAGAGACTGAACAAAAAGTACAAATAATTTATGCTGTATCACATACCGGCGCAGAAAATTCATGATCTCGGAAATATTTTTCTGCGGACTACTGATGAAATGCGTTTTTTGCGGTAAAATTAGCTTGCCGGGAATGGAATATTTATGTGTTCGATAACCTTGCAGGGACGGTATTAACAAATATTCGTAGGGCGGTATCTTGGGTGCCGCCGTCGAACGAATTAAGCAAAATGATATTTCTGTTGCCATAACGTAAGTTTTTCGGTTGGAATTTCATCTCGATATATCGTTTGTTTTCGACAGGAGACGAGCCACTGCCCTGCAAAATCAATGCCAATTTCATCAATGTACATTTCATTAATGCCAATGTCGTAAAGTCCAATATCGCAAAGTAAAGATTTAAGTGATAAAGCGCATTGCGATCGGCGAATATTAATCCAATCGAATTTCGTGCCTGCCGGTTCATTGTCCGCTGATTATTGACACACTAACAAACTAAAGGTTGATTTCTGCAAACATTCATGGTAAAAT
>CAZPPN010000127.1:0-693 GCA_964588425.1 uncultured Ruminococcus sp.
GTCACTATTTCGATAAGTACGGCGGAAACCTCGGTGCAACAGGCTGCGTATCGTATATGTTCGATGACAAAGGCGTAATCGTGCTTCTTCGCGAAGATAACGAAGATGCTGATGAGGACGCACTCATGGAAGCTGCTCTTGAAGCAGGCGCAGAAGACTTCTCCTCCGACGAAGAAACATTCGAGATCACAACAGATCCTTCCGATCTCTATGCAGTTCGCGAAGCACTCGAAAAACTTGGATATAAGGTCGCATCAGCAGAAGAAGATAAGATTCCTCAGACTTATGTAACTCTTGATGATCCCGATGCAATCAAGAACATGAATCTTCTTATCGAACATCTCGAAGATAACGATGACGTTCAGGAGATTTACCACAACTGGGAAAACTGTGAAGACTGATTTAAGGTTAACTGAATAATAAAAAGCTCTCCGAACCTGAATTGTCGGGTGAAGAGAGCTTTATTCATTTGTCTAATATAGTTAGCCTTTTGCCTTACTGCTGAAGATAAGCGCCGCGCATAATCCGAAGATCAGAGCAGCAGTCAAACCTCCCGCCGCCGAAGTCATTCCTCCGGTAAGTGCGCCGATCAGTCCGTCTTTGTCGACAGCTTCCTTGACACCTTTACTTATCAGATATCCGAAACCTGTCAGAGGAACGGTAGCGCCGCCGCCTGCGAAATCCACAATAGGC
>CAZPPN010000127.1:703-6199 GCA_964588425.1 uncultured Ruminococcus sp.
TGTAAATTCCGAGCCCGCCCAAGAAAACGCCTGATACAACATAAGAAACGAGTATACGCGCTGGTGTGAGCTTTGTTTTATCGATAAGAATCTGGGCGATAAAGCATAAAAAACCGCCTACAAGAAATGCTCTGAAATAATCAAGTAAAGTATCCATAAATTCACTCCGTTTCCCGTGTATCAATATCACTTTTTCTTACAGCTTTGATGTGTACCAAATGAGCAACTCCGGGAATAGTTTGCTTCTGATTGATCGCCATGGTGTTCATCAGCGCACCTGTACCGATAAAAAGGATATTCCTTAGTATGCCGTTTTTTACATTTTCCAATATATCAGCGGCCATAACAACAGCACTGCATCCGCATCCTGAACCGCCGGCGTGTGTGTCCGAACTGATCGGATCATAAATCATATTTCCGCAGTCAGTATGATTGGCGGATATGTCAATACTTTTTGTATATAGAATATCTTTCAGAATAGCACTGCCTTCACGTCCGAGATCACCTGTTATTATCATATCGTAGTCAGCAGGCGATGAACTTTCAGAAAAATATCGTTCAAGTGTATCCGCCGCCGAAGGAGCCATAGCCGCACCCATGTTGTTGGCATCACTTAGACCTTTGTCTATTATACATCCGGGCATAAAATCGACAATTGCCGGAATATATTCGCTTTTGCATCGAACAGCGTCATCGGCTGATGATGAAACTATGAAAGCTCCGGCTCCTGTAACCGTCCATTGAGCAGTCGGCGGACGCTGACCACCGTATTCAAGCGGATATCTGAACTGCCTTTCAGCCGAGCAATAGTGAGATGATGTTATAGCAGCGCATCTTGTGAAATATGATGAAGTATATACTGCCGCCATCATCAGACCTTCAGCGCAGGTTGAACAGGCTCCGAATAGTCCGAGAAAAGGTATTTTATACTCCGCAAGTCCGTAGTTCGACGAAATACATTGATTTATCAGATCTCCGGCAAACATCGAATCAATAGAATCTTCTGTTAATCCGCTTTTGTTTAATGCGATACTTAATGCAAGTCTTTGCATCTCGGCTTCGGATTTCTCCCACGTTTTCTTCCCGAACTTGTCATCTCCGCTGAGATCAAAGAGATGTCCGAGAGGTCCGTTTTTTTCTTTTTTGCCAACGACGGATGCGGATGATATTATATAAGCTTTTTCAGTAATAATGCTCGGTTTGTTTTTCACTTGTTTCCTCGAATGTTGAATTCTTTACTTATATTTTCTTTCAAATCGCTCATTTTATCCCCATATGATGCTGTAAAATTCTGTAACTGCTAATTTGAATGTTGAGAGTGCACAAAAATGACGTATTTGCGTTGTGCAATAACAACAATTGCCGTCTTACTGAAGGCTGAAAAAAGGTCAATAGGGAGAACCTTAATCCTACCTATTGACTTTGTTGAAAAAATGAGTATAATATAGCCGTGGTCGATGAAGACTGCGATATCAAACAGTTAAAAAATTAATTACCATAGATTTTCAGGGAGGAAACAATCATGATCTGTAACAGTAAGTATCTTTACAAAATTGAACTTGTAACATCCGGCGATATCCTTGAATTCACACGCATAGCGACAAAGTGTCCTTACGAAGTGACACTCGTAAACGGAAAGCACAGACTCAGCGCAAAGAGCTTTGTAGGTGTAGCGCTCGCAAAGGTTTCATGGGATGAAATTTTTGTTGAAGCCGATGTTGACTGCTATTTCGATTTTGAAAAGTTCATCAAATAATCACAGCTGAATAGACAATTGACTAACAAAAAAAGACCATTGCGTTTTTAATTGAACGCTTCGGTCTTTTTTTGATTTATTTTAGTTTAAACTGAATACACGGAACATCGTGATTCTTGTTGTTTTGTCATCCTCGCTCTGAGAAGGAATTTCAACGAAGAGTCTGAAATAACGACCTTCAACAGGTTCGAAATCACGGATAGTTTCGGTAGCTTTGTTGTCATCCACACGGTCTGCGACTTCCCATTCGGCATCGGCATTGACTTTATATTCAAGTCTGTATGACTTGGTGTTTAGAGATTCGGAAGAATGGATTCCTGCGTGCATAACGTGCCAGCGAGATACTTTATAAACATCGCCTGCATCGACTTCAAGCCAGTTTGTACCGTCTGTGAGGGAATAAGCACACCAGTTTGTATCATCTCTCGGGTCGACCGCAGTCTTACCGATATCGCGGGGATTGGATTCACGGCTGGCGATAACGGGCTTGAACGCAAGAACATCATCACCGAGCCACTCAGCGTGAATCTGTACAACAGTATCGTGATCCGGAATAAGTACAACAGCATTCGGGCCGTGCGTCGAGATAATGTCATCACCGGTCCAGTATCTGAATGCCCAGTTGCCGTCATACTGATAAGTACGCGCAACAGCGATCTTTCCTTCGGGATAGAGACGTTCTTCACGCACAGAACCGTCGGTGTTGAGAATCGTCAGCTTGTGTTTGGGTGTGTTGTCGGGATCAATTCTGTCGTAAAGAGGTGCAAGAGCGGATGTGCAGTTTGAGGAATCTGCAGCAGTAGCAGCCATGATTATGATAGAACTGTCGTCGGGAAGTGTAACGGATTCAGCACCCTTGATATCAAGCTCGTACTTGAAGAGATAAGCAAAGAGATAACGTCTGTCACCATCTTTGTCATGCGTGTGAGTATAGTTTACCGCGATTTCGTCACGCTTTACAAGGCATGATGTACCGCAGACGATCATATCCCATGCACCGACATTATCCTTGAAGTCCTGGATTCTGACAGTAACATCTCGGTCATCAATCTTGAATACAGCTTCCTTGTCACCGTCCGCAGAAGCCGCAAGAATGTAGAGCTTGTCATATCCTGCGGGGAGTGTGATCTTCTGACCGGCGCAGACAACAGCATTGTCGGAGTCGGCAGGAGCAAGTTTGAAGGGAACACCGCCTGATGTTACGTTTTCGGAATAGATTTCAGAAGGAATTGCTATGCCATGAGCAAATTCGGCAGATGCCTTATCTTCGTTGGTTGATGTAACCCGCTTGCTGTATGGCAAATCAACAACTTCGACATTTGTCTTGTTTGTGGACCCACAAGCGTTCTTGAGAATTACGGCAAATGTCTTAACTGCATAACGTGTAAGATCGAAGCTGAGAGTATCTCCCGCAAACTGCGCCTGTCCGATTTCATCTTCGAAACCGTTCATTTCAACTGCCGAAACAATCTCCGACGGGAATCTGATCGAGCAGCCCTGTGATCCGAGACCGGAAGTTTCCTGGACTCTGACGATGATTCTATCACCCTTTTCTTCTTTCTTGACACAGCGGATAACAACGTGCTCGTCGCTTACCGTTGCAAAAGAAACATCTCTGCCGATACCGTCATGCTTGGATGCGGAGAACGGCATGAGAGGCTGATTGAATCTTGCGGCTTCACCGGTAGTCTCGTCGTGGAATCCCTTGTGACCCATAATGGAGAACGAGAAAATGTTGCGGCCCATATCCTGCCAGTCCTGACCTGATCTGAATGCAAACGGTTCCGGCGGAGTATGAATGAGAGTGAGTCTCAGAGTATTATCGTTCGGCTTGTCGAGACCGTATTTGCAGTCGTTCATAACCGAGATACCGTAAGAACCGTCTTCAGCGGTAAGATCAGCCCACTGGTGAACAACGTGCTGGTAGTAAGGATAGGAATCCGTGTTGCCGCTTTCGATAGCGCCGAGACCGAGATCGAGCGTTACCTTGGGATTGGATACAGCAAGCGGGAATGCAGCTCTGAGGTTGGATGCACGCTGATACCACTGAACATCATTTGCAACATCGACGCGCTGACCGCCGTTTATGAGAGAAACAGTCTGTACGAAAGTTGAATTTTCATATGTTCTCTTGATTCTGATTGATACAACAGCAGGACCGTTATC
The DNA here is from genome assembly GCA_964588425.1 of uncultured Ruminococcus sp. Lineage (GTDB taxonomy): Bacteria > Bacillota > Clostridia > Oscillospirales > CAG-272 > UMGS1696. The sequence continues at coordinate 4,626 of CAZPPN010000127.1, forward strand.
AACGATTTCGAACTCGGGAGTTCCGCCTACAACAATCGGAGTTTCAAGTCCGTCAGACCATACAAGCTCCCATGAGGGCCATATCTTGCTGCTGTCGGGTCCGATTTCAAGTCTTGTGGGAGATTCGAGAAGTTCAAAATTGCCGTTCGCCTTATCTACGATGCTTGCAATATCACCGTTTTCATTGATCTTTACGATATATCTCTGATTCTCAAGCACTCTTCCGTCTACGGAAATCTCGCAGGCAAGAGGAGACGTCACATCGCTCGGACGAACATCAAATACCGTGCAGCTTACGGGAGCAACTTTGGCAGTAAACTTCACCGCAGCTCTTCCGTCGACAGTTGAGATCTGTGCGGGAACTTCATTTCCGTGACCGTCGAATACTCTGACATAAGGCGAGTCGACTGCGATTTCAGCACATACAAGATCAACACGCTCGTATGATACAGGGTTGAATACTACAACAGGAGTGCCGCATACATTTGTGTCAAGCGCACGTGCCACGCTTCCGACAGAGCCTTCAAGCTCAGCGGCAAACATATTGAGCGCGATTACATAGTCGTTGTAGGAGAATACATACGCCGCGCTGAGAGATGTTCCGGGGAGGTCGTCGTGGAACTGGTGCCAGAGGAAAGTCTGCCATGCAGTAAGGAGTCTCTCGGCAGGATAATCTGCTGCTCCGAGCCAGCTTGCAATAACAGCCGCACGTTCCGCAGAGTCAGCCAGAAGCTCGTTCTTGCGGTTCCAGCGCTTGTTGATCGTGTGGGAAGTCAGAACGCCCGAACCGTGAGGGATGAGAAGTTCACCGTCGTAGGAGGGAAGAGATGCGATTTCTTCTTCGGTAAGATCCTCGAAAAGCTGAGTTGTGGATGCAGAGATGACATCGTAATATCCGTTTTCGGGATTGTCAATTGCATCATTGAGCATTTTTACGGAGATTTCCTTGCATGATCCGCCGTAGTCACCGCAACCGTAGTACATTGATCTGTACGGAACTTTGGAATACTTCGCATTGTGTTCGATTTCGGAGAGGAAAAGCTCACGCTGATTTACGGGAGATGTGTCACCCTCGTTGTCGAAGTTGTATGTATAGTCGTTTTCGAGAAGCGAGCTGATGAGATAATTTCCGTCAGGACCGTACCACTTGCCGAGGTCAAGTCTCGCAAGCTCGGGATTGTCCGCAGACGGCTTGGATGTTGTACCGTCCTCATAAACAATAGGAGTTCTGACGCCCCAGTAGAGCTTCTGAGTGGAGAATCCCATGAGTCCCATATGCGCACCTATGGAGGGAAGCGAGTGACGGAAGCCGAAGCAGTCGGTCAGGAAGACATCCTTGCTTCTCTTGCCGAATTCTTTTTCAAAGAAACCGTTTCCGTAGAGTATCTGTCTCATAAGCGCTTCTGATGACGGAACATTTGCGTCCATTGCATCCCATGAACCGCCTGCGAGAGACCAGCGATCAGCCGCAACATATTCCTTGAGCTTCTCATAAAGGTCAGGATAATATTCCTTGGCGAGCTTGTAACGGAACGCACCCTCAAAATTCATGTGGTAATGAGGATACTTGTCAA
>CAZPPN010000128.1:0-2946 GCA_964588425.1 uncultured Ruminococcus sp.
ACAATTCCTAAGCTTGCAAACAGAAAAATATACAAAAGCACAAGATTATTCTCGTCACCTGTTTTGACATTGTCCTGCGGTAATTGCGGATCGTCATCTACAGGAATCTCTGTATAAACGGCATTTATTACCGTATCTGATGTGATATTTTTGCCATCGTTATCCCATTTTACTGTGTATCCGTCTTTAGTGGGAACAGTTGGAAAGGCCGCATCCATTCCATATCCAACAGTGTCAGTGGAAATAACTTCGCCGTCTGCCATAAAGGTCACAGTGTAGTTCTTGAAAACCGTCACCTTGTACTCAGTCGCATTTCCGGCATTATCGGTAACGACAACGGTATGCTCAGCATTGTCGCCGCTGATGACATACTGACCTTCAAAATCGCCCCCCCCATTGTCGTCGATAACAACAGACTTCACGCCTGCAAGCTCGTCTGCTACAGTAAACACAAGCTGTCCCTCAAGAGAATTCTCGGTATCAGGAACAAACTCAGCCTCAATATCTTCCTTAGAACCGTCTTCTCGAATATAAACAATCTTATATCTTGAAGCGTCCGTTGACTCTTTGATATTAAACGGTATTGAAATTGTTACTGCGCCGTCACCGAAACCGTTGTTGTCCTGAGAACCGATAGATTCATGCTTTTCAGTATCTACAAGGGATACATCAATTGCAGCTACTATATCCGAAGCACAGGATTGGTTCATCTCATTAAGAGTATTTGCCTGGGCGTTGTTCATGGATTGTTCACTGAGGTTTGCAACAATATCATCAGAGTCAACCTCAACTGTACCCATTTCAAGAGCTACGGAACCGTTCGTTTCAGTCAGCGTACTGAGTGCTTCATTGTCGAACTGCACAGATCCGCAGCTAAGCTGAACTTCGAGCGGCTTATTTGTGTCTTCGACAATCTTTGTAACGGATGCAGTAGGAATAGTGACATGGTTAGCCGCATCAATATTGTCATTATTATCAGCTACCGATGCTATATCAATCTTGATTGGCTCATTATCTGACTCAGAACCCTGATCAGACTTCTGGTTCTCAATTATCATATCCATCGCATCTTTAGGAATCTCAATTTCGACATCAGCAGCTTTGTCTGATTCGTTCGTGTAAACATTGATCGAAACCTGCTGGTCTTCGTTTCCTGCACCGGTGGAAACATTTACCTCCGACACTGTTCTGTATTCATACGCATCTTCACAGTTATCGCAGGCACGGACAACAGTTTTATTCACGCCATCTGATGAATAATCATGCCACTCACTCCACCTGTGTCCGGATGCGGGAATTGTCAGACCCTGCTTAGTTGCAGGTACTTTAGCCTCTGCATCAGAGAATATTGAGCTGCAATTAGAACAAGTCCAGTATTCTTCAGATCCCTGAGTTACACAAGTTGCTTTAACTTCTTCCACAGAGTTAAGAACATGTCCTTTCGCATCCCCATATGTTTTATCACAGACAGTACAGTGTGCTGCTGTTGTACAGCTTGCTTCACCGTTATGTTCGGCTTCGAATAACTTTTCTTGACACTTTGTGCATTCCTTAAAGTGAATGTATTTACCGTTACGAATACCGGACATCCAGGCACCTGATTCGTCGTGACCCTTGGCTGCTGTAACTCGTCCTGCTTTGTTTACCGCTCCGCAGCAGGTATATACCTCATCACCGCTGTATCCCTTTGTAGTGCAGGTTGCATTACTATGATTTTTTATCTCAGTACTTCCGGAATGCTTATTCGGATCGGGAGCAGTCTCGGCGGTTTTCAGAATAGTCGTTCCATCGGCACTTCCGTAAATCGTATTCGCACAGCCCTCGCAGGTCCAATACTCAACATTGCCTGCAGTTGTACAAGTAGCTGCCTTGGATGCGTGATAACTCATAGTGTGTTCATGCTCAAGTTTAGCAATAGATTCACCTTTTCTGAGGAAGTTTTCGCAGGATGCACAGTAAATATCACCTGTATAACCTTCATTCTGCTCAGTAGCTGCATAACCATTTACGTATTTTTCTCCGCCTACATGATTGTTGCCGTTAACAGGAATTACTGTGTCGGTAACTTCAGTTTGAGCAGAGCTGTCACTGAAGTTTTTCTTACAGGATGTACATACCCAATATTCGATATTACCTTCACTGATACAAGTTGCATCAGTTTCGGCAACCTTCTTTATTGTATGGTCACAGCTTACCGTAACAGTACATTTTTCAGTTTTTTCACTTGAGGTTACTGTAATTGTTGCCGTGCCTTCGGATACAGCTGTAACAAGTCCGGTTGAAGAAACTTTTGCAACTGATGTAGGTTCAGCTTTCCATGTGACAGTTTTATCCGTAGCATTTTCCGGATTTACAGTCGCCGTAAGCTGGAATGTTTTGTTCTCAACAAGGGCAAGGCTTGTTCTGTTAAGTGTGATCGAGTTTACCGGAACCTTACTGATTGTAAGTGTTCCCGGTATGTATTCAACGTCGTAGTTTGTTGAATCGCGTCCTGTTTTTCCGTCTATTATTCTGAGGGATCCCTTGGAAATTGTATATTCTCCAGCTTCTCCATTCGTAGAAACTGTGGGATATCCCATGACATTGTCCGTTTCAATAATACCACTCGTGTCATATGTAAGCTCATAGTTAGCACCTACATTTACGGAAACAGAATTGATTGTTATTTTTGCAGTTGCTTTTGTTATTGTCAGCACCGCACTCTTCTCAATTTCTACATATCCGTTAGCTGTGATCTTTACTGTAACATTATATATTCCTGAATTTACTACATCTTTAATGTTGTATGAGTACGATGTACCATCAGGAGCAGTTTTTCCGTCCTTCAATACAACGGTAAGGGAATGTGCGTTACCGTCATACTGTATGTTCTGGCTTTCAAATGTGAAAATATCACCGAATTCCTTGAGTTCTACTTTTTCTTCGGGAATTTTGATTGTTCCTTCT
>CAZPPN010000128.1:2956-6197 GCA_964588425.1 uncultured Ruminococcus sp.
TCTGCCATTCAATGAGTCTTCCGAAGCTTTCATAATCTACTCCGTTTTCATTGAAATCAACTGCCTGTACGGAATCACCGACAAACTTCACACTTGTGGTTGATCCAGGCTCTGCATTTTCTGAAACCTTGAATGTCACCGTTGCGAGGGTTCCGATTTTTGAAACATTACCACTGGTATTCAGATACACGAATGAAATAGGGTAATTGCTCAAAACGGGATCTGCGTAAAATTTTGAGAAAACATCACCATTTGTAATACTTACGGGTGTAAGAACATCTTTATTATATTCAAGCTCAAATTTGAGTCCGCATACTCCGGGATTGCTTTTGATCAGAATCGGAACAGCAATTGTGTCCCCGGGATTTGCTGCATCAATATTGCTAACTTGAAAAGAAAGTGTTCCCTGTGCCTGCGTTGGAATTGCAAACAGCAGTGTCATAAAAACACACAAACTCAATAATAATATAAGTTTTCTTTTCATAACATACCTCACTTGCTGCTGATAAGCTCGACAGCCCAACCTGCAAGATATCTTCCAAGTCGGAGAAGGTCGAATCCGTTAACATTGTCATCACCGTTAACGTCTGAAGCATAAGAATCTATTTCGACATCATAACCAAGTATCTTCTTGTTAAGTCTTACAAGGTCGAACATATCAACTGCACCATCGTTATTAACGTCTCCGGGAATAAATGTGAATACTTCAACAGCTCCGTCATTAATTTCATATGCAAACACTTCACCATCAATTCCGATATTGATGTCACTCATCGAAACATCATATGCACCCTCTGAAGCGTCTTCACTGATCTTGAACGTAAGTGTCATAATAACATCGTTTGAAGCATTTGCTTCATAAGACATCCATATAACCTTTGAAGTCTCAAGATAGAAATCAAAACTATCACATTCGGAATATGCCTTGCCAACCGCAATATTTTCAAGAGTCATTACATCTGTAGGATAACTGATTATTCCTTCAAGAAGCATGATACCGGGATTATTCTCAAGAGAAACTGTAACATCAACTGTATCCCCCGGTCTTCCGCTTACTGTACCGAGTGTAATATCAACTACTGTTTCATCGGTTTCACCGTCAATAAACTCACATGTCCATCCTGCAGCCTCTGCCACTTCGTGCGCTGCGGAATTTTGATAGAGATATACTGTAGGAATAACATTTCCGTTTTCATCAACAGGAAGGATACTGTCATAAGGATACTCTACGCTTCCTTCATTAAAGTCATCAGTACTGTTGATTGTAACACTTTCAAGTGAAGAACAGCCTATAAATGCTTCGCAGTAAACTCTGTTAAGACCTGCCGGAAATTCAACCGTAGTCAGAGGATTATCAGCAAATGCGCTTGCTCCGATATACTCGAGGCTGTCTCCGAACTTGACGCTTTCGATTTCTGCATAAGCACACGCCAAATCTTCAATTCCAACTACATTATTGAAATCAATATGCGATACGGCAGTACCAAGGAATGCTTCCGGTGCAATATATTTGATGAAATCAGGAACTGAAAAGCTGTCATCTACGTAAAGTACATCCGGAAAATCGAGAAGTGTGTCATCACGATATATGAAGCCGTCAGATACCTCGATATAATGACCGAGCTGAAGTTCCATTTCTTCATCTGTGAGAGGTTCGTCATAGTTTGCTGTAAACTGTGCAAAACGGTCACAGAAGAGGAACGCGTTACGAGCTATATCGCGGATATTTCTGTTGAGGACAACTTCTTCAAGACCGCCGTTGAATGTGAATGCTTCTTCACAGATATAACGGAGATTTTCACTCGCTTCGATTCTGTTGATGTTCCAATCGTCATAGAACGAGTACGGTGCATATCCTACAACTATATGTGCTTCGTAACTGCCTCCGAATATATCGGCGTCAAGAACAGTATCGGGAGTTGTGATACCGCCGACGATCATTACGGGAACGAATCCGTCATAGGAGTAAATAGATAAAATTTCGTCTTCGTTGAGAGCTCTCTTGAATACAGCAAAATCGTCGTATCTTGCAGCAAGGTGACAACCGTTATTGTATTCATTACCTGTCTGGCCGATAAAGAAGCTGTATTCGCAGTCGAGTGAATACTCACCGAGCTGTGACATATCTTCCAGAGCCATGAGAACACCGTTGATGTAGAATCTGTATTCGTTGTTCTCTCTGTCAATTACAGTTACAATGTGACACCATTCTTCGAATTCGGAAGCAGGTGTATCGCTGTGCCATACCGAATTGTCATAGCGGTAATCGCCCTTTGCATTGAATCTCCACTTGTCACCCTGCATAGCAAGTACGAAACCGTCGTTCATTCCGCTGTCCCAGTTCTTGTTTCCGAAAATCGCAGGGTCGCTGCCAAGTTCGGAAACATTCACCCAAGTCGAGATTGTAAATGAATCGGAACCGAATTCGAGATCTGCAATTTCAGCATAGTTTGCAATGCCTTCGTTGATGAAGCTTTCACCGGAATAGAACTGACCTGCATTGCCGAAACGGCCTTCTACAAGCTCGATGTCTCCGCCGACAGTTACGTCATAGTTGCCTGTAACGTCTTCAACACCGTCTTCGAAGTCGATATAAAGGTCGGCTGATTCAAGAAGCGCCTTGCCTGCTTCGTCAGGTGTGTATAGATTGGGTGTTTCTTCGTTTCCGTCATCCCAGATATAACCGTAATCACCGAAGTTATAGTCATCGAAATCAAGGATGTGATTTGCCGGAACGTAGTTGTAAATCGGTTCGTCAATCTCTTCCATGCTCGGAAATGCAGGAAGTTCTGTTGTTTCGTTTCCGTAAAACTCAATTTCAGCTATGCGGATTTCGGAATATTCAGCAACCAAACGGAAATGAGTAAACGCATATTCATTAACAATATTACCCATGAATTCTGCTTTTATCTCATATTCTGTCGGACTGATACCCTGTTCTGTGTGGAAGCGGTAGAGTGTGATCCAGTTTTCACCGTCAATGGACGCCTGAAGCTTGGTTCCTTCGAGATAATCAAGATCACCCTGAATCTCATCACGCATTTCGTATGAATAGCATCCGTCGTAAATCAGGTTGAAGTCGGAAAGCTGTACTACATCCGAACCTTCGTTTTCATCAATCACAAGCTTATAATACTTATATGCCGGTACTTCGCCGTCAACTTCAAAGTCATAAACCGCGCAGTTGATGTTTTCAAGTGTCTCGTCGCCGACAACGCTTGTTACTACTTCCCATTCGCCC
>CAZPPN010000129.1:0-6175 GCA_964588425.1 uncultured Ruminococcus sp.
GGAAGGGGATGCAGTGACCGAGATCGAGAGCTTCGCCACGCGCTTTGTTTTCGTTTATGTCGATGAGCACCATTTCGTTGAACATTTCGGATTCCATGAGTGTGTAAGCGATTGTTGAGCCGACGAATCCGCAGCCGACTATGCCGATTTTTTTGATATCAGTCATGATTATCTCCGTTTTGTGAGTTTCTCATGAGATAGTTTGTGCATACGGAGCGAAAAAATACTTGGAGAAGTTTACTATGCTTTGTACAGTTGACTTTTTTCAGAGTGTATGATAAAATTGTGCCATAATATAATCTGAAAATGTTCAAGGAGAGATTATGACTGACTCAGGATTGATTTTACTTGCCGATATGTACGGATGTCCGAACAGATGCAGACATTGCTGGCTTGGACATATGGACAACAGGAAAATGGAAGATGGCGCGGATTCGTTCATCGTGGATTTATTCAAACCGTATTTCAATAAGATAACATTTTATAGCTGGACGAGAGAACCGGATTACTGCGATGATTACAGGGAACGCTGGTACAAAGACAATGCTGTTTCCGTAAATTCAAAGCCTGAGCGTTTTGAGCTGGCGAGTTTCTGGCGTCTGGTGCGCGATGATAATTATGTGAAATTCCTTAAAGAATTAGGTGTAGATAAAGTTCAGCTCACTTTTTTCGGTACTGAGGAAATGACTGACAAGTACATCGGCAGACGGAACGCATACAATGAACTTCTGAAAGCGACAGATATCCTTATTGACAACGGTATTTCACCAAGGTGGCAGGCATTTATAAATGAGGAGAACAAAAATGAAATCGCCGCGCTTCTCAATGTTATAGAAGAAGGAAAATATAAAGCGCGGTGTGAAAATTTTGAGTTTTTTGTTCATGAGGGAAGCTGTGACGGCGAAAACCGAAAGCTGTATGACATAAGAATCGAAAAACAGAATGTCCCGGTGGAGCTAATTCCGTATTACCTCGGATGGCAAAAAATCTATACAGAGAGAGAAGCGTGCGAGATTCTCAGAGAAGAGGAAGAGGCGTATGTTCCTCATAATGATGACGATATTGTTATTTATGTATCAAACAGATTTGACTTGTATTTCAATTTCACAAATATGGCACCCGAGTGGGTAATCGGCAATTTGAAGCGCGATAACATTGAGGAGCTTGTGAGAAGAATCGTTTCGGAAGATACATTCGCTCTTAATATGGCGCGCTCGGTTTCGATTAAAGAACTTGTCAAACGGTACGGTAATTACAATTCGGAAAAGGTATTCAGTCTCGGTGATTATAAGATGTATTTCTTAAATCGTTATCTTGAAGATATGTCCCGTTGAAAACAACAAAAAGCAGCCGTTTATTATGTACGACTGCTTCTTTTGTTATTTAATTTCGACAGTAACTTTTTTGTCGGCGATTTTTGCCGCTGCTTTTACTACGGAACGGAGTGCGCGGGCGATCTTACCGTGCTTGCCGATGATCATACCCATATCGTCTTCCGCAACCTTGAGTGTCAGAACAGTTCCGGATTCGTTTTCTTCTTCCTCAACGGAAACCTGATCCGGATTGTCAACAATAGCGCGCGCCATACCAGCCAGAACTTGCTTCAAGTCAATGTCACGATAGTCGCTGCTTGTGTTGTCCATCATTATTTAATGATACCGCTCTTTGTGAGAAGGGACTTAACTGTTTCTGTGGGCTGAGCACCGCTCTGGATCCACTTGTTTGCCTTTTCTTCGTCAACCTTGATAACTGCGGGGCTCTTCATGGGATCGTAGTAACCGATTTCTTCGATGAATCTGCCGTCACGGGGAGATCTGGAGTCTGCTACAACGATGCGGTAAAAAGGAGCCTTCTTTGCGCCCATTCTTCTGAGTCTGATCTTAACCATTTTTCTTTCCTCCAACAACTTATGTTGCTTAAATAAAATTTGATTTTTTGTTTGTATAAAAATCCGTGGCGCATCACTGCATCCTGAACGGAATTTTCATCTTTTTCTTTGAGCCCTTGCCGCCGAACTGGCTGGTGAGCTGTTTGATCATCTTGTTCATCTGATCGTACTGTCTGAGCAGTTTGTTTACTTCCTCGACTGTTGTGCCGCTTCCGAGTGCGATTCTCTTGCGGCGGGAACCGTTGATGACGTTCGGATGCTCTCTTTCTTCGGGTGTCATCGAGAGGATGATTGCTTCCGTATGAGCCATTGCCTTTTCGTCCACTTTCGCATCTTTCAGCGCACCGGGTTTTACGCCGGGGATCATCGACGCGAGCTGCTCAATGCTGCCCATGTTCTTGATCTGACGGAACTGTTCGAGATAATCATCGAGGGTGAATGTATTTTCGCGGAACTTCTTTTCAAGCTCAGCAGCTTTCTTTTCGTCGTAGTTCTGCTGTGCCTTTTCGATCAGCGTGAGTACGTCGCCCATGCCGAGGATTCTTGATGCCATTCTGTCGGGATAGAACGGTTCGATAGCGTCGAGCTTTTCGCCCGTACCGATGAACTTGATCGGCTTGCCTGTTACATATCTGATCGAGAGAGCCGCACCGCCTCGTGTGTCACCGTCGAGCTTTGAGAGAAGCACGCCTGTGATATCGAGCTTTTCGTTGAACGAGGACGCTACGTTTACCGCATCCTGACCTGTCATCGCGTCTACAACGAGCAGGATTTCTGTGGGAGAGGCGATCTCTTTTATGGATGAAAGCTCATCCATGAGAACTTCGTCGACGTGAAGCCGTCCTGCCGTGTCTATGAACACCATATCGTGTCCGTGACGTGCGGCGTGCTCGAGACCGGCTTTCGCAATGTCAACCGGATTAGCCTTGCCCATTTCAAACACGGGAACGTCGATCTGTGAACCTACAACCTTGAGCTGGTCGATAGCGGCAGGTCTGTAAACGTCGCAGGCAACGAGAAGCGGACGCTTGCCCTGCTTTTTGTACATTCCCGCGAGCTTTGCCGAATGTGTGGTTTTACCCGAACCCTGGAGACCGACCATCATAACGACTGTCGGAGGACGGGATGAGATCTGCAGTTTATTGTTCGCATCTCCCATGAGGTTGATAAGCTCTTCGTGAACGATTTTTACAACCTGCTGACCGGGAAGAAGGCTTTCAAGTACCTCTGCTCCGACCGCGCGTTCGGTAACGGTTTTAATGAAATCGCGGACAACTTTGAAGTTTACGTCGGCTTCAAGGAGAGCGAGCTTGACTTCACGCATGCCTTCTTTGACATCCGCTTCGGTCATCTTACCTTTATTTCTGAATTTCTTAAAAGCATTTTCCAGCTTCTCTGATAAATTATCAAACATTTATTAATAGTAACTCCTGATCGTACGTATCTGATCGCTGTCAGCGCGGTTTAATGAGATCCAACCTGCGGATTATATTTTCTATCCGTTCCTTTGTTTTCTCGTCGAGAGGCTTCATAATCTCTTCAAGATCGCTTGTGACGGATGAGATGATTTCTGCGGAGGCTTCGCTCTTTTCAGCGATTTTCAGTTTTGATTCGAGATCGTAAATTTCATCTTCGCTTTTCTTGATCGAATCGCGGACGCCCTGACGTGAGATGCCGGTAAGTTCCGAGATCTCGGCAAGCGAGTAGTCCGCGTTGTAATAGTAATCGAGAATTTCCCGTTTCCTGTCCGTCAGCACAATGCCGTATGTGTCGAGAAGAAGAGGGAACTTCATGTCTTTTTCAAACATAAAATCACCGCGCAATGCTGTAAAGTAAATCGCTTTACAGAGTATACCACATCGCCGCGGCTTTGTCAAGTGTTTTTCACAAAAAAATATAATCTTTTTTATGCAGACTGCAAAACATTAGTCTGCGGCATTACCTCAAAAAAATCCCGGGCGCTTCAATGAAACACTCGGGAAATTTCTGACGTATGCTTTGAGATTACTGAACGGTCATATCGAACGAATCAACGATGTATCCGTCGATTGTGATCGAGAATTTGAAGGAACCGCTTTCAAGTTCTTCGGAAGGTCTGAGAGCGATGCCCTTGTACTTGCCCTCGGATACGAGCATATCGGGATATGCTGTGAAATCGGGGGAGGACTTGATGGAGTATGCTTCTTCGGTAGCGATAACGCCTATCGAACATTTGGAATCCGCTGTATAAGATACGTTTTCGCTTGTGAAATAAAGAACGAGAAGTCCGTTTTCATATACGGGATCAGCGGAGAGATAGAGCTTCTGGAAGTCGATAACCTCTTCGTTTGTCGGATGGGGCTGTGTTTCGGATTCGGTTTCGGAAGAGATTGTTGTTTCGGATTCGGTTTCTTCGATTGTTTCGGCGTCGCCGGAGGAACATCCTGTAAGAAGAAGAGACGAGAGAAGAAGCGCGGCGATAATATATTTTTTCATTGTTTTGCTCCTTTTTGTTGATTACGATTATATTTTACCATAAAACTGTATGTGAATATACATCGTTTATGCAATTAATTTTGAAATTTCAGTGTATCTACAAAAGTCAAATTTGTCATGTCTTGTATAATTCCGTTAATTTGAATCGGATTATTTTGTGCAAGTAGGCAATCGGCTTACTCGGCAGAGCAGTCGTCAGCACATTCGGAGCAGTCTGAGCAGCCGTCAAATTCGCCGGCATCGAGAGTGGTCAGTCCGAGATCGGCTTCTGCCGCCTTGAGCATGATCGCACATTCGATTCTCTTGCGGAAGAGCTTGCAGCCGTATTCGTACACGCCTCTGATGGATCCCGTCGCGTTGAAAGCATTTGCAGCACATCCGCCGGAGCAGTAGAGCTTTGCCCAGCAGTCGTCACATTCGCGCCGTGCGTAGACATTGCAGAGCTTGAATTCATCGCGCAGAGGATTGTTTGTAACACCCTGCCATACGTCGCCCATCTTGTAGCTGTCGTTTCCGACAAACTGGTGGCACGGATAAAGGTCTCCCGAGGGAGTTACGGCGAAGTATTCGGTACCCGATCCGCATCCGGCAATTCTCTTGTAGATGCAGGGACCGTGGGTGAGATCGAGCATATAGTGATAGAAAGTGATCGGCTTGCCTTCGGTCTCACGTCTGAGCATATCCTTCGCGAGGATTTCGTACTGATCGAGGATTATGTCAAGGTCATCCTCTGTGAGAGCGTATGGTGTTCCGGCGGGAGAAACAACGGGCTCCATTGAAAGCTCGGTGAATCCGAGATCAGCCATGTGGAACACATCATTCGTGAAGTCGGGATTCTTGTGCGTGAAAGTGCCGCGCATATAGTAGCCTTTTCCGTCGCGGGAATCAACGAGCTTTTTGAACTTGGGAACGATCTTGTCGTAGCTTCCGTTGCCGAGCCAGTCGCGGCGTGAGCTGTCGTGGATGTCGCGTCTGCCGTCGAGGGAGAGAACGACATTGTGACATTCGCGGTTGGCAAAATCTATCACATCGTCGTCGATGAGCATACCGTTTGTGGTAAGAGTGAAGCGGAAGTTCTTGCCGGCATCTTTTTCGATGGAACGGGCATATGCAACGAGCTGCTTGACAACATCGAAGTTCATGAGAGGCTCGCCGCCGAAGAAGTCAACTTCAAGATTGACATGAGTTCCCGAGTTTTTTACGAGGAAATCGAGCGCCGCCTTGCCGACCTCAAAGCTCATGACAGCATCCTTGCCGTGGTATTTACCCTGAGCGGCAAAGCAGTATTCGCAGTTGAGATTGCAGGTGTGGGCAACGTGCAGACAGAGAGCTTTGACTGTAGTGTTGCGGTTTTTGAAATCGAACGCATGGTTCTTGTATCTGTCCTCGGCAAAGAGTCTGCCCTCGTCTTTGAGAGCTTCAATATCCTCAATGCACACGAGAACATCCTGCTCTGTGATACCGTCAGCGGAATATTTTCCGAGCATTGAGGAGACGATTTCTTCTTTTGAGGATGACTCGTACATTCCGATGATGTCATAAGCGACTTCGTCAACGACATGAACACTTCCGCTGTAAACGTCGATGACAATATTGTATCCGTTTAATTTATACTGATGTATCATTACTTTGTATCCTTAAAAATTTAATGGGAATGTCGCAAGCATAAAAGTTTTGATCAAACTTTTTCAAAAGTTTGTGGGTTCTTAGGGTGAAACCCTGAGCCGAGCTCGCAAGCTCGGAACACCCAGGACTTACGAAAAAGTTCTCTCTTTTTTGCTTCTTTTTTCTTCTCTCGCTAAAGAGAGAAAA
>CAZPPN010000130.1:0-3142 GCA_964588425.1 uncultured Ruminococcus sp.
TCATGCTCGTATCTGAGACAGCACATGAGACGTCCGCAGGTGCCCGAGATTTTGGAAGAATTCAGAGAGAGATTCTGTTCCTTTGCCATTTTGATTGTGACCTGAACAAAATCAGAGAGGAAACTCGCACAACAGAAAGGACGGCCGCATACGCCGAGACCGCCGAGCATTTTCGCTTCGTCGCGGATACCGATCTGATGCATCTCGATTCTTGTGCGGAATACGGATGCGAGATCCTTTACCAGCTCACGGAAGTCAACTCTCACTTCAGCGGAGTAGTGGAAAATGAGCTTTGAGTTGTCGAATGTGTATTCGGCTTTTATCAGCTTCATTCCGAGACCGTGATCGACGATCTTCTGACGGCAGATTTCAAATGCTTCTTCCTCGAGTTTTTTGTTCGCTTCGTATCTCTCGAAATCCTTGTCATCGGCTATACGGATGACCGGTCTGAGCGGCGGAACGATCTTGGCTGTGGGAACAAAACGGTTTCCCTCGGCAGCAAATCCGTATTCGACTCCGCGTGCGGTTTCAACGATTACGTTGTTGCCCGAATTGATCTTCAGATCTCCCGGAGCGAAGAAATAAACCTTGCCCGCGTCACGGAATTTGATACCGACGATTTCCGTGTTTTCGGGAAGCTGTTCGGTGGTTTCCTGAGTTATTGTATCTGTCTTGTTTTCCATTTCCATATATTTGTACCTCTGTCTGCCCCGTGAGGCAAAGAAAAATTTCGTGTTGGATCACACATTCATGACGAGCGAGACCATAACCGTGTTCTGCGAGCAGTTGGCGGCGATACGGTTCTCTGCGTCTGCAATGGTGTATATCATCTCCGTCAGTTTTTTTACGGAGACATTTTTTGCGAATTTCGGCGTACCCTCGTTTTTTCCGTAGAAGAGAAGCTCGCCGCCTTTTTTCTCGGATATAATATCGCGCAGAGCAAGACGTGAGAGTGAGAGTACCTCTCTTACCGACTGACGGTCACGCGGAAGAGACTGTGTGACGAACGTCAGCGCTTCCGATTTTTTAGCCGACAGAAGATTTTTTACGAGCTCTCCTGCGGTGCGGTACAGTTCAAGCTGACTTGATCCGTTTTCGTAAAGCTCAATTGCCTGTCCGACTGCACCGGATGCGAGACGTGACGCGAACACGAGCTTTTCACGGTCGGGATTTTTGTATTTTTTTGTCAGATATTCTTCAATAAAGTCGGGTGAGAATTTCTCTGTGCGGATTACGGGAGCACGGCTCTTGATCGTTTCGAGAAGCATTGAAGAATCTTCGCAAAGAAGCAGAAACATGACATACGGCGGCGGTTCTTCAAGTGAGATGAGAAGCGCGTTCTGAGCCTGAAGCGTGAGAAGATGCGCGTTTTCGATGATGTAGAATTTTTTCTCACCGTCGTTGGGAGTAACATAAAGCGAATTTCTGATCTCGCGGATCGCATCAACACCGATTGAAGCCTTGTCGCTGTTCGATATTGTCATGACATCGACAGAGATTCCGCCGAGGATTTTTCTGCACTGTGAGCAGATTCCGCACGGGAGTGAATATCTGTCATCTTCACGGTTTTCACACAGTACCGACGCGCATATCTGAGCTGCCGCAGTGTGCTTTCCCGAGCCTTTCGATCCCTCGATAATGTATGCGTGAGCACTTTTTCCCACGGCAAGATCTGACGAGAGTGTATTTTTGATACTGCTGTTGCCGATCAGATCGGGAAAAACGGTTCTGTTTGATATCTCTGCCATATCCTGCTCCTTTCAGCCATCGCGGCAAAAAATAATCCACACTATTATAGCATAAATCGCGTGCGTTTGTCAAACATTATAGTAAACATTGAATGAAAAATGAATGACAAACAATGCAGAATAACAGGGGGAACAACATTATGAAAAATTATTTCGCGAAACATCCGGGATCTCTGGCGGCTGTATCGGGCGTACTTCTCTGCGCGGTGATCGTACTCGGGGTGTATGTATGGACGGATATTAAAGATGACAGTGCACGTGACAAATCACTCGCGGAGCTGTTTGAGACGGAGATGTACAATTCCGCAGACAAGCTGTACAGCGCGATGAGTGACGGAAACATCACAACGGCATACCACTACGCAAAATCAGCCGAGGAATATGCAGGACGTGCAGGGAAGAGTGATGAGGTTCGGCTGTTCTCGGAAATATCTTCGTATCTCGAAAACGGAGAAATGCCGTCTGAAGAAATCGGAGAGAAGCTGCGTGTGTATCTCAGCACGGGCGATGTTCCCGATGTAACGGTCACGGCGGAGATGACTGATAAAACCATATGGAATGCTGAGCAGGAAACGGCTGAACCGGAGTTTGTGTCGAAGTACAGAGCCGATGCGGCATATGAGGCGGCAGGGCGGCTGATCGGAGTTGACGGTGTATTTCATTTGTGCGAGAAAAATACGGACGGAGAGCTGATTTTCACCTGTCGCAACGCATACGCGGTGATCGACGTAAACAGCGGTATGCCGATCGAAGCTGCGCTGTCACTTGATCGGTCGGATGCGGAAGGCGGCAGGCTCACGGCAGAGGAGGGTATAGCCTGCGCGTCGGAATTTTTAGAGCGATTTTATCCGCGCTCCGCGATGCTGTCGATGGGCGTTGTCAGCGTGACTCCGGACGATATCTGCGGTACGTATGATATTATGTTCAGTATCTGCGGAAGAAATACCCTTGTGTCGGTGAGAAATGACAGCGGACGGGTCGTGCGGATCGTGGCGAGATGACGGTAGAAGAAAAAGTACCCGCTTCAAAGGTACTTTTCATATTATAGATTATAATCCCTCAGAACGGGAACTTCGGTATCGAGTATGAATCCCATTCGGTGATTTCAGCGTCGGCGAGCGCACGGATGAAATCCTCTTTCGGGTATCCGTACAGTATCGGCGACTCCTTCCACCAGCCTCTTCTTATCCTCAAGCACAGCTTTCCGTCTTTTGCGCGGATTCTTTCGCCGAACAGATTCACGACATAGGCACTGTCGGGAGCGGATATCGAGATGTCAAGACTGATGCTGTTGTCAAGGCTTCGCAGATATGCGTGATCTCCGAACCACATCGCGGCAAAATTCCCGTTCATGTATTCGACCTCAACGATTTTCCGCGCTGTTCCGCTGACTT
>CAZPPN010000130.1:3152-6122 GCA_964588425.1 uncultured Ruminococcus sp.
TTTATCACGATAACGCTGTGACCGGCGGGGATTTTTCCGAGATCGACGAAAAGATGCGTGTTGCCTGTGCGGAAGTCCGTGATTTTCTTTATTTTTACGTCAGCTTTGCTGCACTCCGCCGTGAAATCAGCTTCATACGGAATGTCAAATACACCCGTAACCATGCGTTCCTTTTCGGTTTCGCTGTCAACGGTTATCTCGATCCTGTCGCCGATGATCTCGCTTGACAACGTCATGTCTTCTCTGTATACCTGTGCCGGAGTACATTCGGACGGGAGATGTGTATCCGGATTTACGCCGCCCCACTCGCTTCGTTCTATATCCTCGAACTGTACGCTGTCCCACGGTTTGGTGTAATCGTAGAAATACATCGGAAGTCCCTGACCGCGCCGAACTACTGCGAGGTAATCTTTGGTGACAGCTTCGATTCCGTCGGCGATCCGTCCGGGAAGATCCTGATATGCGTATCCGTAATAATAGTCGGGCTGCCAGAAATACGCTTCCTGAAGATCCATGTCATGCTTGCGGTGGTAATCCGAAACATCGGCAGCAGAGGTGAAAACGATCTTCTCAGATGCGGCTTTTTTTACCATATATCTGATAGCGAATTCGTTTGCAGCCTGCCAGTCCATTTCGCCGTAGAAGCTCTCGATAGCGATGGTTACCGTAAGAAGTCTGTCGTTATTCTTTGAGTCGGCAATGTATCCGTCAAAAGTATCGTAGAAACGCTGAATGCTGTGGTGAATGATACGGAGATAATCGTATCTTTCGCTCGGGACAATATTCGTGGGACATCCGTCGAGCGCCATGATGCTGTAATTGCGGTTGCACGAGGACTGCCCCATCGTGAAGCACATCAGTCCTTTTTTCTCACCTGCACGTCTGAAGTCATCGTCAGCAGGGTAGTACGGCTGATTTGATACACCGCAGTGGTTGATCTTCCAGTCACCGTCCTGCCAGTTCTGCCATGCGCACAGTGATGTGAGTCCTTTCGTACCAAGCTTTTCGAGTATACCAAGAGAAACAGCATCGGGTGTATAACTTGCTGCCAGCTCCATTCCGTCATAACCGAGAAGGCGTACCAGTCTGTCGAACTGTCTGATACCGCGGTCCTGAGTCACGGGATCGAGGTCAAAAAGCGAGTCGGATTCTTCAAACGGGATGATTGCGCGTGCATTGAAGAAAAACGCAGGTCTGTCGCCGTAGAGATGCGATGAGCGGAGTATGTTTGAAAAGCTGTTGACTACCGCGGCAGGATCGGAGGCAATCCACGGGGATTTCCAGATGTCACCCGGAATATCGAAGCGGTGGATTTCCTCGTCAATTTCGGGGAAATTCGTTCCGATCCACGGTATGACAGCCATATATCCTTTGTCGAGAACAGCGATCAGTCTCATGATACGTTCTTTATCGACCCAGAATTCGAGTTTTGTGTTGCCGGGAATATCGAATCTGATATTGATTTCGCATGAGTATATATCGCCGTCCTGTACAAATTTCAGCGGATATGACTCGGGAAGCGAATCGTTACCGAAACAGTTGTGGGTAACTGCAAACGCGGCGTTCTCCGTGCCGTAAGCGATGAGCTTTACAGTCAGCTCGTCCCCTTTGTTCACCATTCTTTCGGTGAGGATTATGTCGCCTTTTTTCTGCAGAAGCGCGTCGGGATGATCGGCTGTGTATTTTTCAATATCGTCGAGCCATTTGTCTTTCTGATCGAGATGCAAGTGTCTGTCTTTGATTTCAGCCATAGCTTTTCTCCTTTTGATAAATCTTTGCGCGGATTATTCCTCTTCATCCATACGCCGCGAGTAGTCTTCCCATACTGCACGGATTTCAGCCCAGTCCTCGTCGGTGAAACCGAAATCTTTGTTGATATAAGAGTCGAAAATCTTATAAATATCAGGTACACCGAGTTCAGCGGCGCGGAGATAATATTCTTTCGCGGTGCGGTAATCGTTATTGCTTGCCGAGTCTGTATCAATGAGCGCATTCGGCATTGCCGCTCTGAAAAGATCACGTCTGTATGTCATGATCTGCATTTGATTTCTTATAAGACTGCAGAAATCGTGAAGTCTTACCTGATCAGATATTTCCGCGAAATACGGATGAGCACAGCTGTTGTTGATGAGCGCGTCGGGTTTTACAGCTTTGGCGGCATCATAGAACAGCTTCAGAAGCTCTTTTGTCAGCTCAAGTCCGTATTTGCTCCTGTCATAAACCTCGACTCCGGGGAAGATTATAGATTCATTGACAAAGTCGATCTTGAATCCGTCGCAGTTGAAGCAGCCTTCTTCATCCGAGAGAAGAGTGCGGAACGTGTCGAAAATTCTCTGTCGGTATTTCGGATTTGTCGGGTCGGGGCCGATCGGTTTGCCGTCGAGGTACATACATTCGTCATCGTCAATGCCCTCGTTTCTCCATGATCCGATCCACAGAACGACATGTCTGCCTTTTGCGTGCTGCTCGTCCGCGAATTTTCTCATGTCGGGCCATTTTTTCTTGTCGGGAAGAAGATTTCCGTATCCGTCCTGCCATTTGTCGTCGATGATGATGGCGGTAGGTTTCAGTCTAAGCTCGTCGAGACGGTCGCTCAGCGCGTTGTAGAATTCCTGATTTGCACAGTTGAAATAATTTCCGTAAACCATGCATCCGGTATCCATGTGGTCACCCCATCCGCAGTAGAATGGGCCTTTCCACCAGCGTTCTTTTTTGGTGGGACCTTCCTTGGCGAGTCCGTGCGCGTAATGGAAGTCGGCGTATGCTTTTACAGATTCGACTGCGCCGTGAGCAAATCCGCACCATATCGCCTGAGATTCCCATTCACCGTCAACATCGATATTTCCGCCGAGGGGAAGCTCAAAATATACACGGTTACGGTTCGGCTTGTATAAGAAGCTCTTAAAGTTGTACTCACCCGGACGGGCGACAAGTCCGATGGCAGTGTGATCGTCAAGTCCGTCAGCGCTG
>CAZPPN010000131.1:0-6104 GCA_964588425.1 uncultured Ruminococcus sp.
TCGCCCATCAGCTCCATCAGCTTGACGTGGCGTGTTTCCATGCGTCCGTCTTCCCGGATGTCGATGATGCGTCCGCCGCGGAGATCGTCATGAGCTGACATATCGTAGCCAACCGCAGTGTCGCACGCGAGAGTGATTCCGCAGTATTTGGACTGCTGGTCGATGTGGTGCTCGTGTCCGCAGAAGATACCCTTTACGTCGCCTCTCTGCATACACGCGAAGAAAATGCCCGAGTTGATTTCACTTGTGCCGTAGCTGTCTCTTTTGTGACCGATGAAGTCCGTCTGTTCGGGATTGCGGTATGTGAGGTGGTATTCGAGAATCGGCACGTGCATGAACATGACAGCGGGAATCTTGTATCCTGCCTCTTTCTCGCGTCTGACGGATTCTTTGTAGTACCATCTGACCTGATTGAACATCGGAGATGCCTGATCCTTGCCTCTGCCGAAGGTCTTGGGGAGAATGAACTCGGTGTCGTCGGGGAGATTGTAGTATTTTATGTAATCGTGGAAATTTCTGTGGGAGTCGAGTGCCCAGAGATGATATTTCACGCTGTCGTCTTCGTGTGAGAGTACGGGAAGAACATAGTTTCCGACACCGGAGATGTCATCCGGACCGTATTCGGAAAGGCAGAGCGGGAATTCCTGATAGACTTTCTCCTGCTGTTCCTTTGTGATGTTCTGCTCGCAGTCGTGGTTGCCGTAAACATGAGCCCACGGAATACCGCGTCTGTTGATCGGCTCGGTTGCCGCAGTGATGAATTCACGGAAGATATCTTCGCTCACGCCGCAGCATTCATCGCCGCCGAGCATAACGAAATCCGGCTTTGCGTGATCGACGAGAGCTTCGATACCGTCTATGAGCTTATGGTTGAAATCCGGCTTTCCGTGGAAGTCCGAAATCATCAGAATCCGGAAGTGACCGTCTGAATTGAATCGAAGTGTAGGCTTTGTCATGATATTGCCTCGCTGAAAAAATATATTGTAAACTGAATGTGTTTCTGAGTGCAGAGTGCAGAATGCAGAGTGCAGAGTTAATGTTGATTTTAGGATCTTTGATCCTAAAATCTTCCTCAACTCTTAACTCTTCACTCTTAACTCTGCACTTCTTTTACCCTTATCATGCTTGTTTCAATCTCCGGCAGACGGGAGGCGTCGAGATCAATGATTCGTCCGCCGCGGATGTCGGTGTTGTGGCACGCATGATAGGAGAGGAAGCCGTCGTATGCGAGTGTGATGCCGCAGTATTTGCCGCAGAAATCGTTCTCGTGATCGTGTCCGCAGAAGATTCCCTTTACGTCGCCGCGCTGGAGACACGCTGCAAAAAGACCCGCATTCATGGTTGAGCATGATACGTCATAGTGCTGGTAGCCTTTGAGTTTGCAGTCTGTTCTGTGGTCGACGATTACCTGAAATTCCGGAATCGGTATGTGCATGAACATCATCGCCGGAATTTTTGCGCCGTTGTATTCTTCAAGAGCGCAGGACGTGTTCCAGTACCACATGATCTGGTCGAACATGATAACAGACCCGTCACCGTTGTGGCGTCCGTCGTGGTAGTAGATTTTGTCTGTGGGCGAGAGTGAACATTCTTTCGAGAATTCGGGGATTTCCATATTGTCGTCAAGCGCGAATACGTTGAAGAGGATCTTCTCTCCTTTGTGATCAAAGATCGGCAGAACATAGTTGGTTGTTCCGTGTATGCATTCGTCAGAGCTTGATGTCAGACAGTGCGGGTACGAGGAGTAGATCTCAACCTGTTCTTCACCTGTGGGACCGTGATCTGTTTCGTGATTTCCGAGAACATTTGCCCACGGAATACCTCTTTCCTCAATCGGAACGGTGAGTGTGGAGAGAACGGTACGGAGATCGTCCGCTGTTTCGATACGGATGATTCCGGGGCCGCAGGTATCTCCGCCGAGCAGGAGAAGATCAGGCTTAGCCGCATCAAGAAGTGCACCGAGTGCCGCAGTTGTCTCTTCAGCCGCATAACCGACACCGCCGTGTATGTCGGAGATCATGAGGATACGGAATTTTCCGTCCTCGTTAAAGCGAAGCGGGATTTTTGTTGATAAAAGTTTTGTTATGTTCATGATTATATTATTATATTTAATGAATAATGAATAATGAATAATTAATGTGGATTTTAGGATCGACCGCCGCACGGTTTACGCCAATATAGTGATGTGCAGAGCGTTCGACGGACGATTCGTGAATCGCCCCTACGTGTTGGCTGTGTCGTACACCCGATAAAATCAAATGATTTTCTGCTCGAAGAGAAGAAAATCGTCATCAACTCTTCACTCTTAACTCTTCACTCTTAACTCTTAACTTTTTATCCTCTCGGTGTGTCGCCGGAGAGACCGAGGACATCGCGTACTCTTACCATGTATGTGTCGATTTCGGGGAGCTTGTTTACATCGAGGTCGATGATACGTCCGCCGCGGATTTCGTTTCTGTGGCACGCGTGGTAGGAGAGGAATCCGTCGTAGCCGATCTTGATGCCGCCGTATGTAGCGCAGAAGTCGTTTACGTGGTCGTGACCGCAGAAGATACCCTTGACGTCACCTCTCTGGAGACAAGCGGAGTACACGCCGGGGTTGACGATTGTGCAGGCTACCTGTTCGAGCTGAGTTCCTTCGAAGTTTACCTTGTCGATGAGCTGGGATACGAGAGCGTGCTCCGGAAGCGGAATGTGCATATACATCATAGCGGGGATTTTCGCGCCGTTGTATTCTTCGAGAGCCACGGATGTGTTCCAGTAGTACATTACCTGATCGAAGTGCATGCCGTCCTCGTCGCCTGAGCCCGGAAGCGGATGGTAGAAGCGATCTTTTTCGCCCAGTCCGTACTCTTCGCGGTAGTCGTAGATACCGTGGTTGGAGTCGAAGCCGAACACGTTGAAGAGGATCTTCTTGCCCTCGGCGTCGTAGATCGGGAGAACGTAGTTGCCCACGCCTGTCAGCTCTTCGGGGCCGGCTTTGGAAACGCAGTGGGGGTATGTTTCGTAGATCTTCTGGTGTTCTGCATTCGGGAGGCCGTAGTTATCGTCGTGGTTGCCGTAAACGTGAGCCCATGCGATGCCGCGTTTTTCCATGGGGGATGTGAGGCTGTCGAGGACGTCGCGGAGGTCAGTTTCGTTTTCGACGTGGATTTTGCCGGGGCCTGCGATGTCACCGCCCATGAGCACGAGGTCGGGTTTATATTCTTCGATAAGTGCGTCGAGTGCGCGTACGGTCAGATCTGCCGCGTAGCCTCTGCCTGCGTGGATATCGGAGATCATGAGGATACGGTACTTGCCGTTTTCGCTGAATCTGAGCGGTACTTTTGTTGTGATGAGTTCGTTTATGTTGATGTTTGTCATGGCGGATTTTAATCCTTTCTTTGGTGTGGGTGATGTGGGGGGCTTTAATCTGTACTTTTTCCTTTATCGAGGAAAAAGTACCAAAAAGGAACTCTTTCGGACGGATTGGGTGTTTCGAGCAACTCAACTTGTTGAGTAGGCGAGCTCGACGAGGGCGTTTCTGCCCCACGGAGTTGATAAGATCAACTCCTCGAGTTTATTTCATAAACTCGGTCGATCCCCACAAACTTTTGAAAAAGTTTGATCAAAACTTTACTGAGGGCGTTCGTGCGGCTTGGATTTATGCCCATTCCCCGTTTTTCTTGAGGGTGAGGGTGATTTCTCCGCCTTCGCTGTCGTATGTGAGAAGTACAGTCTTCGATTTCGCGTCGTTATCGCAGGTGAAATTTTCACCGGTAAATCTTGCGTCATCGCAGCTTACCGGATACGGTACTCTGAGTCTGATATGCAGCTTGGTATCGGATGCGCCTCTGAATCTGACCGTGACATCACTGCCGCTGTCTTCAAGTGCGAACACTCTTGCGCCTGTTCCGATCACGCGAAGCTGCTCGCCGTCAATCGCGGAGAAGTCGAACCATACTCCGTTCTGACCGGGGCGGAGAGATGCTGTCTCCGTGATATCGAATGCCGGCGAGTACATATCCGCGAAGATTCCGTTCATTTCAAACGGTGTCTCGTCCGGTGTCTCGTCAAACACAGCCGCAGCAACATACGGTCCGCGCTTTTCGGTGATGATGTTCGATTTCTTCCAATCGTATCCCATCGCTCCGATAGCATCGCTGAAGAAGTCTCTCCACTCGTCCGCGTTTTCCGTTGAGTAGCAGATTTCGGAGGGCGCTTTGTTCCAGATCGCGATGCAGCCTTTTCCGACCTTGAATATGCTCTTGTCTTTGCCGATATCAGGCTTGGAATCAAGCGGCTTGACTCCGAGAAGATCAAAGAGATGTTCAGCCGCGTTTGCGTACTTTCCTGTCCAGAAGCTGTCAATGCCGTGGAACGGATCGCTGCCGTCGCCGACATAGACGAGTGTGCCGCCTTCTCTTACCCAGTTCGCGAGAGATGCGTTTTCATCCGGGAAGTCGGGCTTGCAGAATTCGTAGCTCATTACGATAACGTCATAGTCGTTCAGGTATCCGACAAAGCGTCTTGCGTTATCGAGAAGAACGGGGCGGATCGGCATACCGTGCTTGAGAAGCGGAAGTGCGAGTCCGTAGAATGACGGGAGCATATCGGATTTCTCGAACATGAGCTTGAGCGTCTTGTCGCCCTTGCCCGTGAACAGCTCGTTTTTGAATCTTGCCATGTCGTCCGCTGTCTCACGCATAACCGTGGTGACTTCGTTTCTGTGGCTGTTCATCAGCTCTGAGTCGGGGTAATTTCTCTGATAAAGCGATGTGTCGCTCATGAGAATACCGGTTTTGACAGGTGCGGATGATTCGCCGAGTTCCATGTCACCAAGCATCTGGAATGTGTTGTTCAGAAGGGATGCGTATTCGGCGGGAATGGATTCGGCGTCAGGCGAGTTGCTCGGGTATTTGCCGGTGAATACTCTGTTCGGCCACGGGCAGATCTCGTATGTATTGATCTTCGGGTGGAGAAGTGACGCGGTAACTGTTTTGAGGTAGTTGTATCTGTAATCGGTCCAGTCGTAGATCAGGTTATCTTCAATCGGGTCGTGCAGGAACCACATTCTGCGTCCTGTTCCTTTGACAAGCTCCTGCATGATGCCGTATTCGAGATACGCAGTTTCAAATGTTCTCTCGCCCGGCACGCCTTCGTATGTGTTCTGCGTACGCGATGTGCCTGTCCAGATCTGGGCGATATATCCGTCGACTCCGGCAACTTCGGTGAGCGATGCCTCGGGGCTGACGATCTTCCACTGGGTGTAGTTGAGAAGGCTGTGTGTGGGTACGTAGAAGCGGATGAGTCTGCCGTACTTGGTGAGCGCGTAGTTCTTGATTGCGGAGCTTACACGGTCGATGGTTCTCTTGTAGAGATAAGCCTTGAGCCGCGCGCATTTGTAGTGAGCGTCAACCGATTCGTGCGGAGGAGTCCACGGTGTCTTATAATAAAGGAGGAATTCTCTCTTGAAAGCTTCGGAATATCCGCCTCTGTCCCAGAATTCCGGCTCTTCAACGTGGATAGCTTCAACGCCGGCATCAACAGCGATTTTCAGCTTTTCGGTGATATAGTCGGCAAAAGTGATTGACGGAACCATGTAGGGAACATCTTTGCCGTGGAGAATCTGATTGCCGTAGCGGTCGACCTGAGCCTCGTCCCAGTGATTGATACCGTCCCACTGACCGTAGAGATAGTCGGTGTAGTGACCCCACGAAATACCTGTCATGAGGTGAACGGCATATCCGTTTTCGCGGAACTGTGCTACACGTTCGGCTGTTGTGCTGTTGATTCTGTAAACCATGACAAAGTCGCACTGGTTGTCCGTTACTCCGCCGAGCGGAAGCGACGACTGATATCCTGTACGTTCTTCGTGTCTGTCTCTTATGTATGACATGATTGTACTCCTTTCGGGGGAATGAAGAGTGCAGAGTGCAGAGTTAAGAGTGCAGAGTTAATGTTGAATTTAGGATCTCGGATCCTAAATTCTTCATCATCTTTTCACTCTTCTCTTTTCACTCTTCACTTATCTGTATAGTTTCGCTGTTTCCTTGTAGAGCTTTACAAGATTGTGCAGGGTTTCGGCGTAGTCGAAGTCGCGGTGGTAGACGATGTTGGTTTCG
>CAZPPN010000132.1:0-6093 GCA_964588425.1 uncultured Ruminococcus sp.
GGTAATGTTGTAGACCCCAACGATGTTGTTGACGAATACGGCGCAGACGTTCTCAGAGTCTATATCCTCTTCATGGGTGACTACGCATCCGCAGCGCCGTGGAGTGAGAACAGCGTTAAGGGATGCAAGAGATTCCTTGACAGAGTAGCAGGACTTTCCGATATCGCAAAGGGAAGCGGCTCCACCCCGAAGCTCGAAAACGCTATCCATAAGACAATCAAGAAAGTAACCGAAGATATCGAAGAAATGAAGTTCAACACAGCTATTGCTGCTATGATGGCGCTTCTCAACGATATCTACGATCACGGTACACTCACAACTGACGAACTCAAGCTCTTCATCGGCATCCTCTGTCCGTTCGCTCCTCATATCTGTGAAGAAATGTGGGAAAGCCTCGGCGGTGAAGGATTCCTCTCCGCTGCAAAGTGGCCCGAATATGACGAAGAAAAGACAAAGGACAACGAAATTGAGATCGCTGTTCAGGTCTGCGGTAAGCTCAAGGGTACAATCATGATCACACCCGATACAACACAGGAAGATGCAATTGCCCTCGCTAAGGCTGACGAAAGAGTAGCAGCAGCAATTGACGGCAAGAAAATCGTCAAGGAAATCTATATTCCCGGAAAGATCGTCAATATTGTCGCAAAATAATCATGATTATTTCAGAATAATTTCAAAAACATATTGACAAAATAAGAAATTTACTGTATAATAAACTAAGGGTAAAATAAAGAAATTTACCTTTGCCAAAAGCGAAGGGAGGGAATACAGATGGCAGAAATCAGAGTTAAAGATGGTGAATCTCTCGACAGTGCTCTTCGTCGTTTCAAGAGACTGTGTCAGCGTTCCGGAATTCAGGCCGAGCTTCGCAAGAGAGAATGCTACGAAAAGCCCAGCGTAAAGAGAAAGAAGAAGTCCGAAGCAGCTAGAAAGCGTAAGTACAAATAATTTGTACAGGACATTTCTCCTATATTAAAGGCGAAACATGGGAATCATTCCGAAAGGTTTGGTTCCCTTTATGTTTTTCAGCCGATACAATCCGATCAAAGCAAATCAGCCGAAATCCGTTAGCGGAAACCGGCTGATTTTTTGTTATGTCAGATCAATCTCAGTCTTCGTTTTCATTGATGATCAGCATCGACAGGGATTTTTTCTGCTCGTCGGTCGGGAGCTTGAGTTTGCCGCTGTCAACGAGATGCCTGAGACAGTACCATACGAACATTCCGTCCGAGAAGAATGTGAACTGACGGCAGAATAGATGCATTTTGTGAAGATGCTTCGGAATAGTGGCAAGCTCGGCTTTCAGCAGTTCCGCTTTGATTTCGTTCAGCTCACCGAGATGCTTCTTCTTGATGCGTCCGCCGATTTCAAGAAGCTCACGCTTTGTCTCTTTACCCTCGATCCACACGCATTTCGGAGTAGTTCTGAACTCTGCGTTTACTTCACCGACTATGCTGAGAATCCCGTTTTCCGCGAGAAAAGCATATTCGGCATTCGAAAGAATATAGTCTTCGTCAGCCCATGTTTTCATCAGCGAGAGTATTCTGTGTGCCCGATCAACGTAAGTGTCATCAATGCGTTTTTCGGACCACTCGGAGTCGATCTGCCATATGTAAATTCCATCGAATCCGCTCCAGCACGGTCCGAACCAGTTTTTCATGATCTGCGGCATCTTTCGCTCGTCATAACCGTCCGCATTAACCGAAGCGATGCAGATGTACTGCCCTCCGTCGGGTCTGTCCTCGGCTGCTTCGTCAAATGAGATTTCACAGTCCATAAGCTCCTCACCTCCGAGTGCCGCTGCGTAAGGGAAGAGCGCCCACATGAGAAAGCTGATGTCCTGCGGTGAGGTTTCATTAAGCGATGTCTCGCCGAACCTGCCGCCCCATATGTTTCCTTTTCCGATGATACCCGAGCCGATTATTTCGTCAAACAGCTCGTCCGCAATCAGCTCGGCGGCTTTTCTGTACATTGCGTCTTCCATAAGTGTAAGTTTCTCGTTTTTTTCCTTGAGCAGAATATTGCAGAGATACTTTACGCCCGTCTTTTTGAGAAAACCGTATTCTTCAAGATATTCCGCTTCGCTCTCAACATAGACAGGTGACACGCCGAGATCGTCCGCTATTTCCGTAATGCTTTTGGCTTCCTTCCATACGGAGTAAAGGATGTTCTGTTCAAGAGAGCTTCGGAGCAGTTTTGACGAGCTGCCGTTTTTGCCCGGATTTCCGCTGATTCCTATTGATGTAAATCTGATCGGGTTGAATTTCAGATCGCTTGCTGTTCTCATAGTTTCCATACCTTTCTTCAAATCCTTTTTTGCCTCGAACAGATGCCACTTTACCGTGCCGACAGGTATCCCCAGCTCATCGGCTATCTCGTTCTGCTTTTTGTTTTCGAAATAATAAGCAATAACGACGCGGCGCTGAGTTTTCGACAGATACGCGATTTCCGCCCTGAGCCTGTCCGCTGTCTCGCGCTCGATTATTCCGCCGAGAACGTCATCATCGTCAGCCGGGATTTCTGTGCTTATCTCCTCGGGAGATATTCCGATATACTGCGCGGCAGAATCGCGGTAGTAGTTGCAGAGCATATTGTGCGCGATACGCCAGATGAACCTGTCATAATCAGCTATATCGTCACGCAGGAGAAGCGTTTTGTATATTCTCAGTAAGATATCCTGAGACAGATCTTCGGCATCCTGCGGCGTCCTGCATCTCTTCAGCGCAAATCCGAAAATACGCGGCAGATATTCGGCTGTAATAACTTCGGCATCTTTTTTGTTCATCGAGACTGTCCTTTCTGTTATTCCTGAAAGCTGCTTTCACTTATACAGACACGCGGTACCTGAAAAGGTTGGAACTTTTATAAAAATATTTTACTATAAAACTGCGGAGATTTCAAGCAAAAGATGACGGCAATACCGTTATGGCATACCGTCATCCGTTTTTGCTGTGAATCTTATTTTTTTACCCTGTCGAACGAGGGGTTGTATCCGTAGAAGTTTTTGCAGTCCATATTGTCCTGTGCTATACGGAGTGCTTCACCGAAACGCTGGTAATGCACGATCTCACGCTCACGCAGGTATCTGATCGGATCACACACGTCGGGATCGTCAATCAGACGCAGGAGATTGTCATACGTTACACGTGCTTTCTGTTCTGCTGCCATATCCTCGTGAAGATCAGCGACAACATCCCCCTTGACGCCGATGTACTTCATGTCATGAGGGACTCCCGCAGCGGATACCGGATAAATTCCCACTGTGTGATCAACAAAGTATGAGTCGAATCCGTGCTTCTTTATATCTTCGATGCACATATCGCGCGTGAGCTGATTCAAAATTGCTCCAACCATCTCGAGATGCGCCAGTTCTTCAGTACCTACATCATTGAGAATACCGACGATTTCTCTGTACGGCATCGAGTAACGCTGATTCAGATATCGCATCGAAGCGCCGAGTTCACCGTCCGGTCCGCCGAGCTGCGACACAATAATTTTTGCATACCCCGGATTGGGATTTTTGATATTCACCGGATATTGGAGCTTCTTTTCATAAATCCACATACATCATAATTCCTTTCATCAACTCAGCATTCCCACGGCCACGGCTCTTGAACCCATTTCCAACTGTCACATGAAGATCCGCCGAAAATTGTCATCTGACCGTATTTTTCCTCGTATTCCCTCACAGCTTCGCGAAGGAGAGCAAGGTATTTGTCATAGTGTCGCAGAGCTTGACGGCATCTCGGGTGTGTGTCAAGATACAGAACGGTTTCGTTGATTACGAAAGAATAGTTCTGTATCATTCTGAAAAGCTTTTTCTGCTCATTCATCTTGATGTTTCTCCTCTTATCTTGGTTTCGGAATCACTTGCATCCGCAGTCTTTGTCACAGGCTGAGTGATTGAATGGAAGGTTCAGCTCGTTGAACAATGTTCCGTGTCTGAGTGCTTCTTCAGCTTCATAAACGCTGCGCCATTCCTGATGCGGAACATATGCCATAGCTATCGGGAACCCGGACATACGATCGTCGTTCGCGCATGATTCGCATTCGTGTCCTTCATATTCGTCTCGTTCTCTCGCACATCCGCATTGTCCGGATGACCAATCATCAGATCTTCTGTCTCTTCGGCAGGAAGAACGTCCTTCGCGGGAGATTCTGTTTTCGTTTGAGCTTCTTCGGCAGCCGCAGGATGAATTTCTGCTTCTGTCATTGTTACGGCGGTTTCTGTCGTATTCGGAATCATTATTTCGTCTGCATCCGCATCTGCTGTCACTGCGCTCGCGGTCATATTCTGCGTTTTCACATCCGCATCCGCAGTTGGTTTCTGTGCTTCTTTCTTCCGATGAACCGTAGCATCCGCATCTGCCGCTCATTTCGTCACTTCCGAGAATCTCCTGAAGAATGTCATTGTCGATCCATTCACGGGGTGTGCCGTATCCTTTTCTGTTTTCCATCATCCTTAATTATTACCTCCACATCGGATATTGAAGATACATTCTCCGTACCCTCACTTAGAGTATATGTAAAAAAGTGAACTCCGCTACAAAATTGTTTTGCAGGGAATCAAAAAGGACTGCCTCGTTATGAAACAGTCCTTGCGGTTTATAAGATTGTGTTTTTGTGTGAATCAGTTGTCTACATATTCGTCAAGCGCTTCAATCAGCTCGTCCATACCTTTTTTCCATAACTTTTCGTTCTTCGCAATCTTGGATGCGATAGTCTTGCTTCCGATATTGCGGCAGAAGTAGTTCTGAAGTGATGAGCCGTATTTGCCGACAGTATCAGCCCAAGAGAATGAGAAGTCGGAAACAACGGAGCTTGTGATGAGGTCGATCATCTGAGCAGTTTCAGGGTCACGGGAATATTTGCTCTTGAGCGCGTCATCATAGTAAACGGGAAGTACATCACGGCTGCTAAGAGAACACATGGCTTCAAGTGTAGCACCGATCGCAGGGAGTGTGTCAAAATCTGCAGTAATCGGAATACCGTACAGCGGAACACCATCGTATTGAGAACAGCGGTAGTTTTCCTGAGCTTCGTCATATTTCGGGTAGGGAAGAAGACAGAAATCTTCATTCATATTGCGGAGAAGGTCGTCTTCGATTGAACCGATTGTATCTGGGTAAAATAGGATCTTTTGCTGGACAAACATCTCTAAATAGTTTGTTGTGTCATTATTTGATGCCATATAACAACTTGGATTGTCCTTAAAAATATTACCGAGACGTTCGAGAACATTGTAGGTATGTTCTCCGTCAACCCCGACTGAGGGTATGCCATCGGAATCCCATTTTGTAAATTCAATGTTTGATGCGAACATCATGCCGTTGAATACGTGTCCATCATGCATCCATGTGCCGAATCTGTCATCGATGTCCGTTTTTCCGTTGCCGTTATAATCGATATAAGCCTTTGAGATGAGTGACTCAAAAGTATCAAGAGTCCATTTACCCTCATTTACATAATCGTAAAGCTCCTGACCGGGATAGAGCTGATTGAAAAAGTCATTGTTTGCAATAATACAATAGATATACGATACATATTTCAGCGAAAGTTCACCGGTTGCCCAGTAATGGATATCTTTGTAGGAGATATTGTTGATGTAATCCTGTCCCCAATATTCTTTTTTGAGATCAAGGTATTCAATGTTGTCAAGATTCTTCATCGCACCGAGAGAGGCGAGGTTGATCTGGAATCTTGCGTGTCCCTGAAATACGTCATAGTCATCGGAGTTAGCCTGAATGGATTTCATTACAAATTCATTATAACTGCCGTAACCGATTGAATCAGAAACCTCAAATTCGATATTGAGACGATCCTCAATGGTATTGTTTCTTTTCCACACGGCTTCTGTAACAATATCGGCAATGTCATCCTCTTCTTCATCAACATAAATGGAACGCATATCATTTTGTACAACAAAACGGATTTTTGTTCCTTCAAAGTCGAGATTGTCCGGAAGATCATCGAGATAAGCGAGTGTTTCGGACTCGGTTTCGGATGATGAGGCTGCCTGATCCTGTACATTGTTTTCTGTTTCTGCCGAATTATCGGAACATGACACCGAAGAGGTAACCATGAGTGCACAGA